>JAUZSJ010000043.1 GCA_030949555.1 Persephonella sp.
TATCTTATTGTGACCCACGCCCCATAGACCATATAGGAGAATACCTCTCCTTGTGAAAAAAGGATTCAGGGGAAAGATTATATCAACAGCTCCAACAAGAAGTATTGCAAGGGTCATGCTTCTTGATGCAGCGAAAGTGATGGAGGAAGAATATAGGGTTCAATATAGAAAAGCTCTCAGGAGAGGACATCCAGAGTCGGTAAAGCCTCCTCTATACGACGAGGGATGATGTTTATGAGGCTATGGAGCATTTTCGGATAGTTCTTGATTATCATCAGCCTTATCAGATTACAGATTACCTGAAGATAACATTTAAAAATGCAGGTCATATATTGGGCTCTGCATTTGTTGAGATAGAGATAAAGATAAAAAACCAGTGGAAGACCCTGATTTTCTCAGGTGATTTAGGAATGACAGACAGGCTTATCATAAAGCCTTTAGAGTTTCAGAAAATGGGCAGGTTATATTTACGAGTCCACATACGGAAACAGGAAACATAAATCCTTAAAAGAAACAATAAGAGTTTAAAGAGGCTATGAGAAGAAAGTTTTGCAGACGGTGGAAACATTGTTATACCTACTTTTGCATTGGAGAGAGCACAGGAGATACTCTACGTTCTCAGACATATGTATGACAGAGGAGAACTTCCTAAATGTAAGGTTTTCTTAGACAGCCCTTTAGCTATATCTGCAACAAAAATATTTCTCCAGTATCCTGAATACTTCAATGAAGCAACAAAAAAGATGGTTCAGGAGGGAAAAAATCCATTTATCTTTCCTTATGTTCATTTTACAACAACTGTTGAAGAGTCAAAAAGTATAAATGCAGTAGATTCAGGAGCGATAATCCTTGCAGGAGAGTGGCATGTGCTGCACAGGAGGAAGGATAAAACATCATCTAAAGCACAATCTCTGGAGGGCTTGGAGAGCTCTGTTATATTTGTAGGGTATCAGACAGAGGGAACACTTGGCAGGGCAATAATTGACGGTGCAAAAACTGTAAAAATTTACGGGGAGGAAATAGCAGTAAAGGCAAAAATATACACTATTAACGGTTTTTCCTCCCATGCTGATAAACCTGTTCTTCTTCAGTGGCTGAAAAACTTCAAGGATAAAGAGACAGTTTATATCATTCATGAGTGAACCTGAAGTGATGGAGATTTTCAGAAAAAAAATCTAACAGATGAGCTTTCATGTTAAATCTCATATTGTGAAAAAGAGGAGAAGCTATATATATTACTTAAGTTATAATTATTTAAAATTTAAATAAAATACATCAGGAGGTCTGTAAATGACAACCTATGAGGAACTTTTGAAGGACGACAAACTTGTTATTGGGGATAAAGAGTTCAGTTCAAGGCTTATTGTTGGTTCAGGAAAATATAAAGATTTTGAGGAAACAAGAAGGGCAACAGAAGCATCAGGGGCAGAGATTATAACTGTTGCTGTTAGAAGGGTAAATATAACAGACCCTGATAAGCCTAATTGCCGATTATATAGACACATCAAAAATAATGATACTTCCTAACACAGCTGGTTGTTATACAGCAGAAGAGGCTGTCTTAACGGCAAAATTAGCAAGGGAAGCATTAGGGCATGGATTTGAAAAGTTAGAGGTTATTGGAGACCAGAAAACCCTGTATCCAGATATGGTTGAAACGTTAAAAGCAGCAGAAATTTTAGTTAAAGAGGGCTTTACAGTTCTTCCATACATAACAGACGACCCTGTAATGGCAAAAAAGTTTGAAGATATAGGCTGTGCTGCTGTTATGCCTCTGGCCGCTCCTATTGGTTCAGGTCTTGGTCTGCCCAGAATCCTTACAACATCCTGTTTATAAAAGAGGCGGTTTCTGTTCCTGTTATTGTAGATGCTGGAATAGGGACAGCCTCAGATGCTTCTATCGTCATGGAGCTTGGTGTTGACGGAGTCCTGATGAACACAGCAATAGCACAGGCAAAAGACCCTGTAAAAATGGCTGTTGCAATGAAGCATGCTGTTATAGCAGGAAGACTTGCATATCTTGCAGGAAGAATACCAAAGAAAATGTATGCTTCAGCCTCATCTCCTATTGAAGGTGTAATCGGAAGATAAATTGACAGTTATAATAATTCCTGCAAGAAAAGGCTCAACAAGACTGAAAAACAAGCTTCTCCTTCAGGTGAAGGGGAAGCCTGTTATCCAGTGGACTGCTGAAAACTGTTTGAATGTAAAAGGAATATCAAAAGTTATAGTTGCAACAGATAGTGAAGAGATTGCCTCTGTTTTTAAAAATTCCCCTGTTGAAGCAGTGGTGACACCTTCAGATTTAAAAAGTGGCAGTGACAGAGTTGCATACGTTGCAAAGGATTTAAAAGATGAAAAAATTATCAATGTTCAGGGGGATGAGCCTCTCCTTGACCCTGAAGATATTCAGAAAGTTGCTCAGGCATTAGACAGGTCTGATGTTTCAACACTGTCTTATCCTATAACAACTGAAGAAGATTATATAAACCCGAATGTTGTAAAAGTTGTAACAGACAGGAAAGGCTATGCACTTTACTTTTCCAGAAGTCCTGTCCCATTTTACAGGGATATAGATTTTTCTCAGATGTTAAACAGTTTCCGTTTTCCTGTAAAAAAACATATCGGCATCTACGGATACAACAGGGATGTTCTCCTTGATTTTGCCTATAAACTGAAACCTTCCACCTACAGAACAGATAGAAAAGTTAGAACAGCTCAGGCTTTTAGAAAACGGATACAGGATAAAAGTTATAAATGCAAAAAGAGACAGTATAGGTATTGACACAGAGGAAGATTTTAGAAGGTTCTGTGAGATGGTTTCAAATTTTTCTCCTTCTTAAAGTCTGGCTATTTAAAGCTACTATTACAGTGCTTATTGACATTAATAATGCTCCAAAGGCAGGCTGTATAACTATTCCATAGTTATACAAAATTCCTGCAGCAAGAGGTATAGCAAATATGTTATAACCAGCAGCCCACCAGAGGTTCTGAACCATTTTAGAGTATGTAATCTTTGATATCTTTATAATCTTTGGAACATCTGCAGGGTTACTTTTACAAGAATTATATCTGCACTTTCGATTGCTACATCTGTTCCTGCCCCTATTGCAATACCTACGTCTGCAGTAACAAGAGCAGGAGCATCATTTATTCCATCTCCCACCATAGCAACTTTAAAACCTTTATTTTGAAGGTATTTTACCTTATCTGCTTTTTCATGTGGCAGAACCTGTGCAAAATAATCATCTATACCAAGCTGTTTTGCAACAGATTTTGCTACCTCTTCAGAATCTCCAGTAAGCATAAATACCTTTATACCCATCTCTTTTAGTTTGCTTACTGCTTCAAAGCTCTCTTCCTTTATTCTGTCTGAAAGTGCAAAAACTCCTGCTAATTTCTTATCTACAACAACAAATATCACTGTTTTTCCTTCTTTCTGGAGAGATACAATTTCTGGGTTAGATATATCTATACCAATCTCTTTCATCATAAATGGACTTCCAACAAAAACCTCTCTCTCTTCTACAATGCCGTAGGCTCCTTTACCAGGTATTGTTTTATAGTTGCTTACATCAACAGGATTGACACCTCTTTCTTTTGCAAACTTAACTATTGCTTTTGCTATAATATGTTCAGAATTTTTCTCAACAGATGCAGTATACTTCAGAACAGTTTTTTCATCCATAAATGGTATAAAATCTGAAACACCAAACTTCCCTTCTGTTAATGTACCTGTTTTATCAAAGATAACTGCCGTTAAATCCTTGGCCTGTTCAAAAGCTCTTCTGTCTCTTATCAGTATTCCATTTTTTTGCAGTAATAGAGGTTGAAAGGGCTACAACAAGAGGAACAGCAAGCCCAAGAGCATGGGGACAGGCTATAACAAGAACAGTTACAGCCCTTTCAAGCAGCAAAATCTGGTTTTCCGTAAATAGACCAGACTATAAATGTTACAGTTCCAGCTATTAAGGCTACATAAAACAAAAATGCAGCTGCTTTATTTGCTAAATCCTGCGTCCTTGATTTACTTTCCTGAGCCTGTTTAACTAATTTTATAACCTGTGAAAGGTAAGTTTCTTCTCCTGTTTTTTCTATTCTTATTTTCAGAATACTGTCTGTATTTATTGCTCCACCAATTACTTTATCCCCTTTCTTTTTTAAAACTGGTTTAGACTCTCCTGTTAAAAGTGCCTCATTTACATAACTTTCACCTTCTACAACTGCCCCATCAGAAGGAATTTTTTCTCCAGGTTTTACAAGAACTGTATCTCCTTTTTTTAAATCTGATACTGGAATATCAATGATTTCACCGTTTTTTACAAGATGTGCTGTTGTTGGCATTATTTTTACAAGCTCTTCTAATGCTCTTGAAGCTCCAAGAACACTTTTTGCCTCTATCCAGTGTCCAAGGAGCATAACATCTATCAGTGTTGCCAGTTCCCAGAAAAACTCTTTTCCAAAGCCTGTAATAACTGTTAAAGCAGAGTAGAAGAATGCAACTGAGATAGCTGTTCCTATAAGTGTCATCATTCCTGGTTGTTTTCTTTTTATTTCACTGACCAGTCCCTTCAGAAATGGAGTTCCACCGTAGAAATATATAACTGTAGATAAAACAAGAAGAATCCATTTCTGGAAAGGCAGTATTACACTGAATCCAAGCCATCTCTGAATCATATCAGATAACAGGAGAATGGGGATAGTGAGAACTATAGAAACAAAGAATCTTCTTTTAAATTCCTGAATGTGTGCAGAATGATTGTGTTCTTTTCTGTAGGAATGATTTTTTTCCACATGCCTGTGGACATGGTTACTGTTTTTGTGCTCCATCTTTTCACCTTACTTCAATAAAAATTTTATAAATGCAAGGGTAGATACCTTACATCATGATTTTTTCTCCTTTACTACTTTGTGTAGTATTAATATTGATTAGTATTAATATTAATAAAGAGGATTTTTTTGTCAACGGTTACTTTCTCTTTTCTAAGGGCATATACTTTATGTTGTGTCCTCCATCATAAATCTGGGTAGGCCTGAACAGTTTGTTCTCCTTTATGTATTCTTTGCAGTGGGCAATCCATCCAGAAACTCTTGCCATAGCAAATACAGAAGTGTAAAACTGGGGAGGAATACCTAACATGTGGTAAAGGATACCAGAATAAAAGTCTATGTTCGGATATATTTTCTTTGGACTGAGTTTTTCTGTTGCTACTCTTTCAAATTCAGCTGCAATGGGGTAAAGTTTGTTTTCCTTTTCTGCAGATAGCTCCTTTAACAGGCTTTTCAGAATTTTTGCCCGGGGGTCATATGTTTTATAAACCCTGTGTCCAAAACCCATTATTCTTTCTTTCTTATTCAGTTTTTCTTCGATTATCTTTGGGATTTTTTTAACATCTTCTATACTGCTGAGCATGTAGAAAACCTTCTCGTTTGCTCCTCCATGTAGCCTGCCTGACAGAGAGCCCACAGCAGAAGATACAGCGGAATAAAAGTCTGCAAGGGTAGAAACAACAACGATAGCTGTAAATGTGGAGGCATTCATTGTGTGTTCAGCATGGAGAATGAGGCATCTGTCAAATATCTTCCCTTCTTTTTCAGATGGTTTTTTTCCTGTGAGCATGTACAAGAAATTTTCCCCATAAGACAGGGTAAGGTCAGGGGGAATAATCTCTTCTTTGCGTGATATCCTTTTCCATGTTGCGATTGCAACAGGAATCTGTCCTAACATTCTGACAAGGGCATTGTAATGGTGTTTTTTGTCAAGAACATCTTTTACAGGGTCAAAGGATGACAGGACTGGAACTACAGACTGCAAAACCTTCATTGGATGGGTGCTGTCTGGAATATCCTTTAAAAATTTGATTATGAAATCATCAAGATAGGTATGTTTTTTTACGTCTGATACGAACTGCTGATATTCACCTGCTGTAGGCAGTTTTCCAAAAACTAAAAGATATGAAACCTCTAAAAAGTTAGAGTTTTCTACAAGTTCTTCTATAGGAATACCCCTGTATTCTAATACACCCTTTTGACCATCAATGTAGCTTATAGCTGATTTAACAACAGGTATGCCTGCAAGTCCAGCGTATACTTCCATAGAGCCCTCCTTTTGAAATTAAATCTAACTGTAAGTTGCAATCCTGACAAGACTTTATTTTTTTCTTAACAGAAGTATCTCGCCTATGCTGCCAGCTATTATGTAAAACCACAGAATACTTCCCATATAAAGCCTGTCCTGAAATGTTAAAACTATAAGAATGATTAGCAGTAAAAATGAGTAGATGATAAAGGGAATAGCTTCTGAAGGCCTGTTGAAAAGAGTTTCAAAGCTGTAATTTCCTGATTTCATCTCTTTAAACAGGAAAAGGGTTGCTCCAGTTCCTATTCCCAGCGTGATTAAAAATATCTCTTTACTCTGCAAATGGGGATAGAGACTCATAATAAGGGCCGTCCACAGTGGCAAATCCTGAAGAAGCTCTGTTGTAAATATTTTGCTGTTCATTATCTGAGGGGCTCTCTTGCTGTTTCTTTCAGTGTTATCCCTGCCACAAATGCAACAGCAGCAGCAAAAATTAGATAAAAAGCCGGAGAGTTTATATCTCCTGTTATCTTTATCAGGTAGGTGGAAATCAATGGGGCCGTTCCACCAAAGATAGCAAAGGGCAGATTATAACCGATAGAATAACCGCTATTTCTTATCTGTGTGGGGAAAATCTCAACAAGAGTTGTTGGCAGTATGGACATGAAACCTGCAACAACAACGGCAAATATTATCTGGCCTATAAGAGCGTTTTCTACACTTCCTGAGGAAACAAACTTAAAAAGGGGATATGCTGTAAGGATTGTAAAGCCTGTTGAGACCAATATTATAGGTTTTCTCCCAGTTTTGTCAGACAGCCAGCCGAAAAATGGAATTAGAACTGACAGAACAATCATACTGATGGTATTTATTGTGAGGGCTGTTGATTTAGGTAGTTTAACAAAAACTGACAGATGGTTTGCTATATAAACAAAGATAGTGTAAAAACCAACTGCCTGAAATGTGCTCAGGGAAAATGTTTTGATAAACTCTCTGTATGCTTTTTTAAATACATCTAAGACAGGCTGTTTATCTATCATCTTTTCATATTCAAGCTCTATAAACTTTGGTGTTTCATCTATGTTTTTTCTCACGTAATAACCAACTAATCCAAGAAGTATTCCTGTAAAAAATAGGACTCTCCAGCCCCAGCTGTAAAGGTCTTCTTCTGGAAGTATTTTTGTTATCACAGCCCCAGAAGCTGAACCTAATAGAATTCCTACAACAGCTCCAAATATACCAACACTGCCAAACAGTCCTCTTCTATTCTGTGGGGCATGTTCTACAATAAAAGAAACAGAGGTTGTGTATTCACCTCCAACAGACAGCCCCTGCATAAGTTTCAGGATTACTAATAGTATGGGAGCTATTATTCCTATCTGTGCATATGTAGGCAGGAGTCCTATGGCTGTTGTTGAGAGGGCCATCAGCACTATAGATATGGTCAGGGCTTTTTTCCTTCCGTATCTGTCACCGATATGCCCAAACACAACAGCACCAACAGGTCTCATAACAAATCCAACTGCAAACACTCCAAAGGATTTCAGTAGAGATACCATAGGGTCTTCAGACGGGAAAAACAGCTCTCCAATAATGATGGCTAAGAATCCATAAACAACAAAGTCATACCACTCAAGAATGTTCCCAACCATTCCTGCAAATAGAACTTTTGAGTGCTTTCTCATCAGGTATCCACCCGAAAGTCTTCTTCATCTAAAAGGAGGTTTTCAAGGATAAGGTCAGGAACAGGTTCATCTTTTTCAAAGTTCTCTAAAACTTCAAGATAAATCTGGGCTACCTGTCTATTTGGATACTTCTCTTTTAGATACTTTTCAGCTGTTTCACTGTAACTGTTTTGTTATTTTTAGCAAGTTCTGACATTATCCTATTCTTCCTTTAAGATTTTTTATCATCTTTTCACTTGCTATTTTGTATCTTATGTCCCTTTTTGCTAACTTCTCCATTTCTGATTTTATGTATTTTTCTGCCTCATCTGTTGCCATTTTGTAACCAAGCACATAAGCAGTAAGGGCAAGAATAGCAAATCCTGTAAACTCAACAATTTTAGAGGCTACCGTGTTTGGGATAAAAAGTCCTCCAACAGCAAGAATTATTCCTGCTGCTAAAAATATCTTCCAGTATTTAAGCAGAAAGTTTGCAAGCATTTTCTCTCCCTGTAAAGATTTTTTTAGAGTATATATTCTACCAGAAGATTGCCACCTGTTTCATTGCTGAGGGTTCTATTGTAATTTTTAATAAATTTGATAAAAAAGGGGATAGGTAGCATGGATAAAAATTTACTTGGGATACCACCTGATACACCTGTTTATACAGGAAAGACAAAGAAGAGGGAATGCAGGATAAAGTTTCTTATGTATTGTAACGGCTCACAGATAGTTAAACAATCTTAAAAGGGAGCTGATTTTTGTCAGAAGGAATGTATGGCCATTAAGGGAAATAATAAACAACATTATCAAGGCAGATTACGCATTTATACAGGAACAGACAAAGGTTTATTTCAGAGATGCTTACGACCATACTATTCAGATAATAGACACTGTAGAGTCATTCAGGGATATACTGTCAGGTCTGTTGATGTTTACCTCTCAGTCTGAGCAACAAGATGAATGAAATAATGAAAACCCTTT
>JAUZSJ010000044.1 GCA_030949555.1 Persephonella sp.
TATGTGCTGTGGAATATGTTTTTTTACCTTTCCTTCAAAAGTTCAAAATTTTTTGGTTTTATTCTTTCTCTTGATATGAACATATCCTTTTCTGTATCAAATATCTGGGCCGTGAAAGAGCCTTTGTATTATATATGTTCTGGTTTATAACCCCGACAGGCTGCACCTTTTTTTTATTACTGGGATAACACTCTGGGAATGACCGGGATATTATTTTTTCTGCCTGCGCAATAGTCATTTCAGGCTCAAATGTTATAACACTGTCTATTATGAAGTTTTCTACTTTTGCTTTTTTTACACCGTGTTTCAGACTTTCTTTTATCACTTTGAAAGAAGTATGCCTATAAATTTTTTTGTCTTTTGCCAACGACGAAAAGGATACGGGGACTTTTCTGCCTTTTTTGTATCTCCTCAATAGTCTGGTCTTGCTCATCTGTGAGAAGAATCTCTGAGACATGAATTCTTCAATTTTCTTGCATTCCTGTAAGCTTCTCCAAGCAGGAGAGCTTCTATGTAGTTTTTTATCTCCTGAACAGTCATACCTTTGACGGTAGCACTTGCAGCAAATGGATGTCCTCCTCCTCCAAGATAGGACATGATTTTACCTACATCTATCTCTCTGTCTTTTGAGCGAGCTGCGATTGCTGGTTTTTCCTTTTTCGTTTATCAAAGTAAAAAATGCATCAGCTTCCTGAGTTGACCCCAATCGTATGTGTAAAAATCCTGAGATCGTCACGGGATTAAATGCATGAATTCATCAGAGTGTGCCAAGTGTGAAGACACAACGCTTTTTAGTCTTTAGTAGAAAAAACTGCACATTCTCAATAAGCTGGTGTATTATAGATATCTGCTGCTGGTCTATCCTCTCTTCTATAATGTTTTTTACTGTTTCAAGGTCTGCTCCTTTTCTCAGAAGGAAGGCAGCCATTTTCATATCTTTTTTCTTATTGTGGTTGTTGTGTACTCGTAAGAGCTTCCAGTGTCTTCGTACATACCTGGGGCAAGGAGTGTTGCTTCCTTCAGAGAGCTAGTTTCCAACTTTTTCTTTTATCTCTGAGCCAATAACTATTGTTGTTTGGCTGCACACCTGTCTTTTTGATTTTTTTTATTACATATTTCGGAATTTTTTTTCTTACAGGATGGTGGTCGTATATCACAATCTGAGTGTTTTCATTTATAAGCTTGCCTAACTTTGTATTAACAAGCTGATAGTTATTTGTGTCAGCAAGGAAAACAGTATCTAAATGGCTCAAATCCTCAATTCTGACAATTTTTGGTTTTAGTATATTTTCAAACCTTTTTAAAGCTAATTTAACACTTGAAGATACAGCTCCCGGAAGCAAAATCTTTGTTTCAGGATACAGTTTTGTTATTCCGTAAGCTGTTGAGAGAGCATCTAAATCTGCTCCTCCACAAGAAAAATAACTTGCAAATTCTTCTCCTTTGCATATAATATTTACCTCATTTGCCCAGGTGGCGGAATTGGCAGACGCGCTGTCTTGAGGGGACAGTGCCCTGTAACGGGCGTGCGGGTTCGACTCCGCCCTGGGCACCATTAAACACCTCCTATAACCATTCTGTCAACCAAAATAGATGGGCTGCCAAAATTCCCGTAAAATTTCGGATCACCTACCAATATGGATTATACTTTTCAGCATCTCAAAAAAGTTTCCTGACAGTGTAACTCCCATAACTGGTTGAAAAATTTCATCTCCCTTCATAACAAATCCTGAGACTCCAACGGAAAAATCACCTGTAACAGGGTTTGCGGTGTGAAGTCCGAGCATCTCAACTACATAAAAATACCTATCAGGGTAGTTTATATCCCTGTTTCCTGTTTCTACAAACAGGTTTGATGGTTTGACCGAAGCTATATCTCTGTACGAGCTTCTAAATCCGTTTCCTGTACTTTTTTTCCCCACTGAAACTGCAGTATATATACTGTGTAAAAAGTTTTCCATAATGCCGTTTTTTATTATTTTAGTTTTCTGTGTTGGCGTTCCTTCATCATCATACTTTCTTGTCATTACTCCGTTAAATATCCTGCCGTCATCTGTGATGTTCAGATGTTGTACGCCTGCTATATCACCGATGTTCAGTATGTTTTTCTTTTTTATAAGAAATTCTCCTGAGAATGCAGGATAGAATGCTTGCAGTATCTGTGAGAAAGCATATGGTGGAAAAAGAACAGGTAGTTCTGTTGTGTTTATAGGTTTTGCTTTTAGAAGACCAGTAGCATTTTTGACAGTTTCCTCAATTATTCCATCTAAATCAATCTCTTTCAGGTATCTTGACTGAGTAAACCCCCATACAATCTGGGAATTACCGTTTTCTTCGGCCACTGGAGATATGGAGACAGTGTAAATTGTTCCTTTCTCTGATACGTCAAGACCTTCACTGTTTATTATTCTATAATGAAATACTGTTTCTGAGAAACTGCACTCTCTTATGTTCTTTATTCTGTTATCCCTTTTTCTTACGGAATGTTCAATCTCTACGGGGATATTTATCTTTTCTTCTGTTTTTATCATTTCTGCTGTGAAGCCGTCGTACTCCTCAGGTATCTCCTCTGTTTTTTCTGACTTTCCTGGTAATGGAAATTTTTCTGGAGTTGCAATTTCGCTCATATTAACAGCTTTTTCAACGGCTCTTTCTATACTATTTTTGTTTATATTTGTCAGGTAAGAAAATCCTGCTTTCCCTGTCTTTAAGCACCCTATATTCCTATGCCTGTATCCTCTGAGTTTATCAGGCTTTCTATCTGGAAATTTTTTGAACTGCTTTTCAGCCTTTTTGTCTTAAGCAGATATATCTCCCACTGATAATTTTTTAGCAGTTTTTTTACTGTATCGATTACTCCCATTGCTTTAGCACCTGTGGAACTGCTGTGATTTTTCCTGTTTTTCTGTTTACACAGGTATGTTTTGTTTTTCCCTCTGCGATGATGGTTTTGTCTTTGTACACTGTGTAATCAAAGCTGAAAAAAAATCTATCCATTGAGCTGATGTTTAGATGGATGTTGAAGATATCACCAAATTTCAGTGGTTTCCTGTACGATACAGAAAGTTCCAGCAATACAATGTCAATATTCAGTTCTTTCCTTATCCTTTCGTAAGGCATACCTTTTTGCTCAAGAAAAGCCTCTTTAGCTTCTTTCAAAGTATCGGGATAGTTTGAGTGGTGGACTATCCCTGGGCATCTGTTTCATAGAAAAATACCTTCCTTGAATAAATCATTCCTCTTCTATCTCTTCACTGACAGATTCCCACATTCTTAAAGCACCTGCTATGTATCCTTTCAAAAATCCATCAAGTTCCACAGTTACTGTTATAGCATCTGATGTGTTTCCATGGTCAAGGTCAAACTGTGTCAGTAATACAACTGATACAAGTCCTTTTTCTGAAAGAACGTCCCATGCTTCTCCATAAGGAAATGCCATAAAAACCTGTCTCATTGTCTTTGTGGAGGGTCAGCATCAGATAAGGTTCGTGTTCTTCTTCGTCATAATCCACATCCACATCCACTTCCCAGCAGGTTTCTTTGTTTTCTATCATCTCCTTTATATGGCTGTCTGGCTCAACAATGGCAATAATTTCTCCCTCTTCAGACATTCTTACATCATAAGGCTGATAGATATGCTCTTCCAACTTTAACCTCCAGTAAGTTTTTTACTTTCTTCTAATATCATATCAACTTCTTCCTTTTCTGGCATCTCTACGTATATTCTGAGAACAGGTTCTGTTCCAGAAGCTCTGAAAAGAACCCATCCATCGTTTTCAAATATAAACTTTACTCCGTCTGTAAGGTCAACATTAACTATTTTTTTCCCTGCAAGTTCTTTAAGGGGCCCTTTTCTTAAATTTTCCACAAGTATTCTTCCTTCGTTCCCTTTAACCTTCAGGTCTAATCTTTTGTAGTATGCTGTTCCAAATTCTGAGAACAGGTCTTCTACAAGCTGTGTCAATGATTTCCCATGCAGATGTATCATTTCAAGTATCATCAGGCCAGAGAGCAGTCCGTCCCTTTCTGGAATGTGAAAGCCAAATCCATAACCTCCAGACTCTTCTCCTCCAAAAGCAACCTTCTCCTTTAAAAATATATCGGCAATATGCTTAAATCCAACTGGTGTTTTATACAGCTTTAAACCTTCCTTCTGGGCAATTCTGTCCACAAGGTATGTTGTTGAGATAGTTTTTGCTACAGCTCCATTCACTTTTTTGTTTCTGATTGTGTGGAGAAGTAAAAGAGCAAAAACTATCTGTGTATTGACATATTCTCCAGCCTCATCAACAATACCAACTCTGTCTCCATCTCCATCATTTGCTATACCTGCCACTGCTTCCTCTGCGACTGTTTTCCCTCTAAGGAGCGGTATGTTTTTTTCGACAGGTTCAGGATGCCTGAATCCAAAAAATGCATCCCTGTAATGATTGATTTCTACAACGTCAAT
This sequence comes from Persephonella sp., assembly GCA_030949555.1. Classification (GTDB taxonomy): domain Bacteria; phylum Aquificota; class Aquificia; order Aquificales; family Hydrogenothermaceae; genus Persephonella_A. The sequence continues at coordinate 4,451 of JAUZSJ010000044.1, forward strand.
AAGTGTGTCTTCTAACACTCTGCTGAGCAGTCCAATTGTTGCACCATGCATTGGGTCGTGGATGACTCTTTCAGGGTTCTGGTTGAAAACATCGGAAGTTATGTATTTTTTCAGTTTCTCCACATAATAGCTGTTCAGGTCAACTTCTTCCCACTGGGTTTTTCCTGTTTTTGGGGAGGTTTTCCCTATCTTTTCTTCTACGCTTTTTATTATCTGTGGAGTAGCAGGACCTCCATAACTTCCCTTTATTTTATATCCGTTATACCGGTATGTGTTGTGGGATGCTGTAATCATTACCCCTTCGTCTGCTCCAAGCTCCTTTACGGTAAGGGAAAGGGCTGGTGTTGAGCAGAAATTTTTAGACAGTATAACCTCCAGACCGTTTGAGGAGAAAACCTCAGCTACGAGGGAGGCAAAGTCTTCAGACATAAAACGGGTATCATATCCGATAATAACTTTTTTGCCGTTTTTCTGTTTGATGTGGTCTGCATGTGCCTGTGCAACCTTGAGAAGATTATCTACTGTAAAATCTTTAGCTACAACTGCTCTCCAATCCATCTGTTCCAAACTTTATACCCATTTAAACCTCCTTAAACGCTTTTTGTATCATCTGTTCCTCAGCTTTTCCAAATAAAAATCCCTGCGCATAGGAAACACCAAGATTCCTCAACGTTTCTAACTCTTCAAAAGTTTCAACCATCTCAGCAAGCAGCTTTATCCCCTTCTTCTTGCATATGTAAGATATACCTCCGACTATAATCTGGTTGTCTTCATCTCTGTTAATATTTTTAACAAGTGAACCATCTAACTTGATTATATCAATATCAAAATGTTTTATGTAGGAGAATGTTGAGTAACCTACTCCAAAGTCATCAAGGGCAAATCTTATACCTTTTGATTTTGCTATTCTTATAGCCTCCTTAACCACTGTTATTTCACTTATTGCCTCTTCTTCTGTTATCTCCAATATTATGTTTTCCTTTGGTATATTATTCTTTTCAAGCAGCTCCACGAAGTTTATCAGATGCTGTATATCCTGAATATAAGGTCTTGAAAGATTGAAAAACAACATCTGGGGGACATTCTCTTTTTTACTTAAAAACTCAACAGTTTTTTTCTGGATTATCTCGTCAATCTTCAGTATGATTCCAAATTTTATCGAGGTTGATATGAAACGATGGGCAGGTATGATACTTCCTTTATCCTTTATTCTTGCCAGTATTTCGTATCCAACCACTTCCATGCTACTGAGGTCAACGATAGGTTGAAAGTGGGGAATAATCCTGTCTTCCTTTATCGCCCTATTGAGGAAGTTTTTACTCTGGAATTCCTCTTTCAGTATTTTAAAAATCTCTTCTTTTTCTAACACAACAACCTGATTTTTGCCTCTTCTTTTAGCCTCATAAAGGGCCAGGTCAGAAGCCTGCAGTATCTCTTCAAATGTTTCACCGTGCACTGGAAATCCTGCAACACCTGCGCTAACTGTTATGGTTAAAGCATATTCGTTTATCTCAAAGTGGTATTCAGATATCTTCCTCTTTATTCTTTCAGCCAGTTTTGCAGCACTTTTTATCTTTGTTTCAGGAAGAATGATGATAAACTCCTCTCCTCCGTATCTTCCTATTTTGTCAACGTTCCTTACTTCTTCTTTTAGCAGGTCAGCTATCTTTTTAAGAACAATATCTCCTGTTGTGTGGCCGTAAGTATCATTTATTGCCTTAAAGTCGTCTATATCAATCAGTATTATGCTGAAATTGTGGTTGTATCTCTTTGACCTTTCTACTTCTTTTTCTGCAGACTGGACAATTGCCCTTCTGTTATAGAGTTTTGTCAGAGGGTCATACGTTGCGAGATTAAGGAAGGTTTATACTGTAAACTAAATGGGAAACTATCATATCTATGTAGTTAATATCCTCTTCTAAGGGTTTTTCTCCTTTTTTAAATGATACAAGGAATAGAGAGTATTCTTCGTTAACCTCCTTTTTGATAGATACTGTATGGATATTTCCTTCCCTATTTAAAAGAGTTTTGTTTTTATCTTTTATTTTTGATAGTTTATAAAACTCCTTTTTTTCATAAGAAACAGGAATATTGCCACTGAGAAATCTGTCAGAATGTACCTTAAATGCACAGCTTTTTTCAAGTTTTGAGAATAGACAGAGTACTGTCCCTTCAGCCTGAATAAGTTCATCTAATCTGTCAACAGTAAAAAGGGAGAAGCGATGTATATCATTTGTCATGGATATCATCTTTGATGTTGTCTGCAGAACAAGTGACATTCCCTTCTGGTGCTTAAGTATTTTTCTCCTTGTATCTTCAAGGACTCTGGATATCTGAGCAAATTCATCCTCTCCAAATCTATGGAGTTCAAATCTTACATGTTCAAGACCTTTCCTGTTCATGTCTTCAATATCTCTTTTCAGTCTGTAAACTGGATACAGAAGAACATTTTTGAAGATAAGGTAGTACACCACCATTGCCAGTATAAAAAAGGCAGAGAAAACAGTGGCATTCTTTACAACAGAGCTGAAAACCTGTGACTTTATTATCTGTAAGTTTTCAACACATCCGTAAATATAAAAGTTACTGTTTCTGATACTTTTTGATGAGCAGATAAGGGATTTATAATTCTTTATCCTTTTTTCAAGTATAAACAGTGGTTCATACTGAGATATGAAGCTTTTTTTAGGGTCAAGAATGTCTCTGACAACTGATTTGTTAGCATAGATGTAGAAACTGTTCGCTACATTTATTATGATAAATCCGTCTTTCAGAATATATCTCTTCTCTGTCTTTTTCTTCAGAGGGGAAACAACCCTTCCTAAAAAAACACCTTCATTTTTTAGGTATATGCCATATATCTTGTATCGTTTAAAAGAAGTATAATCTGGCTCTGTTCCTGTTCTTCTATACTGGGATAGGATAATTTTCCCATTGTCCTCAATCTCTTTTAATGTTTTCAGGAGTATATCTTCTTTTATGACTACTGTTTTGTGTAGTGCCTTTTTAACATCTTCTTTTTCCTCTTCAAGACTCAGGGCTGTAAAAATCAGGTTTACTACTGTAGATGTTACAATAAAGAGCAGTATCAGTATAAGAACAACTTTCTGTCCGTAACTCCTTATTTTTGCTTTTTTTTCAAGAAATCTGTTCAACCTGAACCAGAAATTGTTTTTCATATTTGTATCTTTACCTACTTTCTTCATCTATTAATAATAGTCCTTTTTGTCTGATTTTAAAGATAAGAAAATTTGCGGGTTATTTGTATATAATTATTTACTACTATTTGAGCGGGGTAGTTAATGGATAAAAGAAAGTTTTACATTACCACACCAATATACTACGTTAACGATGTTCCCCATTTAGGACATGCATACACAACTATTGCAGCAGATGTTTTAGCAAGATATAACAGGCAAAGGGGGGTAAAAACATTTTTTCTTACAGGTACAGATGAACACGGTCTGAAGATACAGAAAACAGCAGAAGAAAAGGGAATCTCCCCAAAGGAGCTGGCAGACAGAACCCATCAGAAGTTTAAACGGTTGTGGGAAGTTCTGGGTATATCTTACGACAGATTTATAAGAACTACAGACCCTGACCACATAAAAGCTGTTCAGCACATATTCCAGAAATGTTATAAAAATGGTGATATTTACCTTTCTGAGTATGAAAGTTATTACTGTGTAGGATGTGAAGAGTTTAAAACAGAAACAGAGATTAAAGAGTATGATTATAAATGCCCAATACACAAAAAGCCCTGTGAAAAGGTAAAAGAAGAAAGCTACTTTTTTAGACTTTCTAAGTATCAGGATAGGCTGCTGAAGCTGTATGAAGAAAAGCCTTCTTTTATTCAGCCAGATTACAGAAGGAATGAGGTGATATCCTTTGTAAAACAGGGACTGAAAGACCTTTCTGTCTCAAGGCCGAAAAGCAGGGTAAAATGGGGTATCCCTGTTCCCTTTGACCCTGAACATACCATATATGTCTGGTTTGATGCTTTGACAAACTACCTGACAGGTGTAGGATATCCAGATAATTCTGAAATGTTTAAAGCATTCTGGCCTGCAGATGTTCACGTTGTAGGAAAAGACATACTCAGATTTCATGCTGTTTACTGGCCTGCATTTTTGATGAGTGCAGGGCTGGATGTTCCTGATAAAGTTTTTGCCCATGGATGGTGGACTGTTGAAGGGCACAAAATGTCTAAATCTTTAGGAAATGTTGTTGACCCATTTGAGGCAGCTGAAAAATATGGTGTTGACCAGCTAAGATACTTTCTCCTGAGGGAAGTTCCTTTCGGTCTTGATGGAGATTTTTCTGAAAAAGCAGTGATAGGAAGAATTAATTCAGACCTTGCAAACGACCTGGGTAACCTTTTCTCCAGAACTCTGTCTATGATAAATAAGTTTTCAAAAGGAGTGGTTAAAAAGGGAGAGGATTTAACTGAGTTAGAAAAGGAGTATCAGGAGCTCTACCAGTATACATTAGATAGATACGACAGGTTTATGAAAAACCTTGAATTCAGCAGGGCTTTAGAGACAGTATGGGAGTTTATTGATTTTTTAAACAAATATATTGTGAAAACAGAGCCGTGGAAATTAAATAAAGAAGGGAACAGCTATTTAAATACTGTTCTTTACATCTTAGCAGATGGTCTTTTACTTGTGGTTTACCTTCTCTCACCCTTTATGCCAGATAAGATGAGGCAGGCCCTTGAATACATAGGTATAGGAGAGCTTCCCACTGCCCTTTCTCCTTTCTCATATCCTGAAAAGACAGAGGTAAAGAAAAAGATAAAACCTTTATTTCCAAGGGTTGAAGTTAAGGAGGAAAAAGAACTGGAAAAAACAGGAAAAGCAGAAGAGAAAATAATTTCTATAGAAGATTTTTCTAAGTTAGAGTTGAAAGTGGGAGAGATTGTTCAGGCTGAAAAAGTTCCAAAGGCAGAGAATCTGCTGGAAGCTTACTGTTAACTTAGGAGATGAAAAAAGAACTGTTGTGTCAGGAATAGCCAAGTATTACAGACCTGAAGAGCTCATAGGAAAAAAGGTCATACTTCTTGCAAATCTTAAACCAAGAAAGATATTTGGTATAGAGTCAAGAGGAATGATACTTGCAGCAAAAGATGATAACGGACTGCGACTTATAACTGTTGATGGGGATATATCTGCAGGGGCAGAAGTTTCCTGATGGAGAAACTGATGGAGTACAGATATCTCACTGAAGATATTATCCAGAAGATAAAAGAATGCAGAAAAAAATTCCCTCTGAAGGAACAGTGTATTATTCCTGCTCTTCATTATATATTAGATAAACACAGAGATATTTATCCTGAAGCAGTAAAGGAACTGGCTGATTATCTCAAAGTTCCGGTTTCACATATTGAGGGTATACTTAGCTTTTATGATATGTTCAGGTACAGAAAAAATGCAAAAAACCATATAAGGATATGTAGAAACCTTCCCTGTCATCTCGCTAATTACAAAAGTCTGTTAGAGATAGTAAAAGAAAAAACAGGAGCTGATGTAGGCAAAAGCAGTCCAGATGGCCTGTGGTATATAGAGTTAGTTGAGTGTATTGGAAGCTGTGGGATAGCTCCTGCATTTTTGATAAATGAGGACCTTTATGACGGAAGCAAAATAAAAAGTGATGAGGATTTAGATAACATATTAAGCAGGTATGTAAGATGAGCATCAGAGATAAAATTCCCTTTCTACCTGAAATACATGTTGAAAGCAGTCTGAATCTTCTGCTCAGGAGAGCTAAAGAAAACAGAACTGTAGATATAGAGGAGTATGAAACAACAGGTGGGTACTCTGCATTGAAAAAAGCACTAAAAAAATTTTCCCCTGAAGATATTGTTGCCCTTGTTGAGGAAAGTACCCTTAGAGGCAGAGGCGGTGCTGGGTTTCCAACAGGAAGGAAGTGGAGATTTGCCCTGATAGGAACCCACCTCCCCGATACCTGGTCTGTAATGCTGATGAGTCAGAGGCCCGGGAACATTTAAGGACAGGATAATAATAGAGAGAGACCCCCACCTGCTTTTAGAGGGGATGATAATATCCGGTTATGCCCTTGGTGCAGAAGAAGGGTACATATACATCAGAGGTGAGTATCCTGCCGGTTATCTTATTTTAGAAAATGCTATTAAGGAAGCAAAAGAGAAGGGCTATTTAGGCAAGAATATATTAGGAACAGATTTCTCTTTTGATATAAAGGTTTACAGAGGAGCTGGAGCTTACATATGTGGAGAAGAAACGGCTCTACTTGAAAGCTTAGAAGGAAAAGAGAGACATCGGAAGACTCCAGACCACCCCTATCCTGCCTGCAGGCCTGGACTGTACGGAAACCTACTGTTGTCAATAATGTTGAAACCCTTTCAAACATACCAATAATCGTTACTTATGAAGCATATTTTATGAATATTGGTCCATCGGGTTTTTATGGCCCAAAACTATTTCCTGTTAGCGGAAAGGTGGAAAAACCGGGAGTTTATGAAGCAACAATGGACATAACTCTCAGGGAGCTTATAGAGATGGCAGGAGGTGTAAAAGAAGTGGAAAACAGGTAAAAGCAGTATTTGCAGGAGCGTTAGGGGTTTACAGAGAAGATGAGTTGGATATGCATATGGATTACTCTCCAAAAGGATTTGGTGGAACAGGAACAACTATAGTTCTTGATGAGGAGGACTGTGTTATAGATGCTCTGCTTGTTGTAACGCAGTTTTTCCACCACGAGAGCTGTGGAAAGTGTACCCCTTGCAGAATTGGAACTTACGAACAGCACCAGATATTAAAAAAGCTGAAGGAAGGAAAGGCAACTCAGAAAGATATAGATTATCTCAAGCATCTGTCTGAGAACATACCTGCAAACTCCATATGTGGACTTGGATTCTCTGCTCCAAATGTTTCAGTGTTTTTAAAGTTTCCTGTGAAGAGATTAGGCCTGAAAGGTAGTGTAAGGATCTATCTGATTAGAGAGGAGTAATTTTTCAGTCTTCAGTCCCCCTTTCATGCTTCTATATCTTTGTGGTAGTGCAAACCTTATATATTTTTCTGTGTTGTTTCTGCCAAAATCAACTCCGATTGTTACTGACTCGTGGTGCAAGCAGTTGTCTTGAAAAAGTAACGAGTTGTCCGAATATTTTTCTATGTTTACCCAGATATAAAATGCCCCTTCTGGTTTCACATCTATCTGGAATATGCTTTTAAGTCCCTCATACAGAAAGTTTCTCCTTTCCTTAAATATTTTTTATTTTCCTGCAGATACTTATAATCAAATGCTCCAAGAGCTGCATACTGGCTGATTGTAGGAGGAGAAATAAAAACATTCTGCATAACAATTTCAGCTTTTCTCACAAGCTCTGGTGGGAGAATCATCCATCCAAGCCTGAATCCTGGCATGCAGAAATATTTAGAAAAACCATTTATAACAATTGCCCTATCTGAAAACTCAAGGG
>JAUZSJ010000045.1 GCA_030949555.1 Persephonella sp.
AACGATGTCCACATTTATTTTTGAAAGTACAGATCCCCCGTTTCTTTTCGTCTGGCTGGAATCTCCAGGGGATTATTTACCTGCATTTTACCCTCATCTGATATATCAACAATTAAAATCCGGGAAGCAGTCCTGAAATCTTTTATATATTTTTATCTTCATCAACTAAAAAAATGCTATTCTCAGACCCTTCTGCCTGACAGGTTCACCAATGTATAAAAACAGAATCAATATTTGGAATCTCTTCCTTTAATCCTTTTTCAATCTCATCAACTATCCGGTGAAGTTTCCTCTCAAAGAAAAGTTATGAAGAAAGAATCTCAACATCAAGAAATTCTAAAACTACCTGCAACCCTTCCTCTTATATGTTTGATATCAACAACAGCAGGATGTGGGGAATAAATTATCTTCTTTATTTTCCATCTCCTCTTTTTCCAGTGATACATCGAGGAGCACTTTCATACCTGAGCTAAAAATATCCCATCCACTGTAAAAGATAAACAGTGAAACAACTGCAGCTGCATATCTATCAAGGTCATACCCCATATATGTTCCAATTAAACCTACAATAACAACAACAGAAGACATAAAGTCTGCCCATATATGCTGAGCATCTGCCAAAAGTGCAGGAGAGTTAAGCCTTTTTGCCGCCCTGAGTTCAAATCTTGAATAAACAAATGTTGAAATCATTGCTACTATCATAACAGTGATAGCCAGTTCTATATGCTGTATCTCTCTTTCCCTCTCAGAAAAAAAAGCCTCCTTCAAAATCTCATAGGCAGCGAAGAACAAAAAGAAAGATATAATAACAGAAGCTATGTTTTCCAGCTTATAAAGACCGTAGGGATATTCTGAGCTTTTTTTTGCAGACAGTTTAACACTGATTAAAGAAACCACAGAAGCTACGAGGTCTGAAAAGGAATGAACAGCTTCGGCCATAAGTGCAAGGGAACCTGTAAAGACAGCAAATGTGAACTTAAGTACAGTGAGGGTTGAGTTTAGTATAAGAGAGCCTAAAGCCCATCTTTCTTTTGCTTTTTGATTATTTGATTTTTCAATCATCTATCTTTTACATTCCTCTATTAACTTTACAAACTCGTCAAAAATATGGTTTGAGTCGTGTGGTCCCGGTGATGCTTCAGGATGATGCTGTATGGAAAAGCAGGTTCGTCTGTCAAGTCTTATACCTTCAATAGTATTGTCGTTAAGGTTTATGTGCGTAACTCCACATGGGAAGGAAGACTGTCAGGGTCTGTTGCATAGTTGTGATTTTGAGCTGTTATTTCAATTTTTCCTGTTCTCAGGTCTTTTACTGGATGATTGCCACCGTGATGTCCAAACTCCAACTTATAAGTTCTACCTCCTATAGCCCATGAAAGAAGCTGGTGACCTAAACATATACCAAACAGAGGGATATCTGAAGATAAAAGTTTCTTTATCTGCTCTATCTGGTAATGGAGCACTGCAGGATCTCCAGGACCATTGGAGAGAAAAATCCCATCAGGTTTAAACTTTAATACCTCTTCAGCTGAAATGTTTGAAGGAAAGCAGGTAAGCTCTATCCCTCTATCAGCCATAAGTCTGAGGATATTCCTTTTACACCATAATCTATTACAGCAACTTTATATCTTTTTTCCTCCATTTTCCGGTATCCTTCTGGCCATCTCCACGTTCCTTCATCCCATCTGTATATCGCTCTATGACTTACCTGAGAGACAAGGTCTATCTCGGATATGTCAGGAATATTCCCTGCCCTTTTGACAGCTTTAGCAGGAGAGATATCTCCTACATATATATACCCTTTCATCACGCCGTATTTTCTTATAATTCTCACCAGAGCCCTTGTATCTACACCACAGATTCCTATCACTCCACTCTCATCCAAGATATTCCTGAAGGGTTTTCTCTGCTCTCCAGTTTGATGCCACTAAAGATAAGTCCTTTATTACGAAACCGTTAACATGAACCTTTCCAGACTCTAAATCTTCTGAATTAATACCATAATTTCCAATTTCAGAAGGTGTCATAACAACAATCTGGCCTTTATAGGAAGGGTCTGTCAGTATTTCCTGATATCCTGTCATTGATGTATTGAATATAACTTCACCACCGGTCTCTTTTCTGTCAAGGCCAGAAAAAGCATATCCATAAAAAAAATGCCCATCTTCAAGTGCTAAAATAGCCTTTTCCATATTAACTCCTGATACAATTAGGATTTAAAATATTTTATCAGATATTGATTGATATAAACCAGACATAAATTTAAATATGGAGACAGCTATGGAGAGATTAAAATCCTTTGCAAAGGTAAACATAGGGCTGTGGATTACAGGTAAAAGGGAAGATGGATATCATGAGATATATACTGTATTCCATACTGTGTCACTGCACGATGACATAACAGTAAAATACTCTCCTTCAACAAGGGTTATCACCTATCCATACAGGATAAATCAGAAAGAAAATATAGTGTTTAAAGCTTTAAAAAATTTGAGGAATGGACAGGAATAAAGCCAGAGGTAGAAGTGGAGATTCATAAAAGAATCCCTTTAGGGGCAGGATTAGGCGGTGGAAGTTCAAATGCAGCTACAGTTTTAAAGTATATAAACAGGCTTTATAAAAATCCTTTAACAGAAGAAGAGCTGTTTGAACTTGCAAGAACCCTCGGAGCAGATGTTCCCTTCTTCCTGAAAGGTGGAATGGCAGTTGGAGAGGGAATTGGAGACAAACTGAGATTTTTAGATAGAAGGTTCAGCAAAAAAATATTTATTATATATCCAGATATTCAGATATCTTCAGGAGAGATGTACAAAAAAGTAACTCTACAGATGTTGACAAAAAAGGAAGATATTCATATAATAGATAGTCTGTTAGATGATTTTGAAAAATTATTTGAAAAAGCTGAGAATACGCTTGGTAGAATAGTTGAAGAGAGTTTTCCAGAGGTTAAAGAAGTGTTAAACACCCTGAAGTTCTTTGGGTACAGACCTCTGGTAACTGGAAGCGGGAGCAGTGTTTTTGCATTAGGTGAACCTGCCCCAGAGCTGAAAAAAATTTGTGATGTCAAAGGCTGGAGACTGATAGAGGCTACTCTGGTATAAATACTGGGGAGTAGTTCAGCTGGCAGAACACCGGTCTTTGGAACCGGGTGTCGCAGGTTCGAGTCCTGCCTCCCCAGCCATTTTTCACAGAATCATTAACTACATGGAGGTAAATTTTTGAGTAAACATCTGAAACTTATCAGTGGTAATGCAAATTTAGAGTTCGCCAATAAAGTTGCCCAGTACCTCCATACCTCTCTTGTTGATACACTTGTGACAAGATTTTCAGATGGTGAAATAAGAGTTCAGATAAAGGAAAATGTAAGGGGTGCAGATGTATTCGTGATACAGTCCCTCACATCACCTGTAAACGACCACATAATGGAACTTCTTCTAATACTTGACGCTTTAAAAAGGTCCTCAACCCATAGAATAACAGCAGTGATACCTTATTTTGCATATGCAAGACAGGACAGAAAAGACAGACCACGGGTTCCCATATCAGCAAGATTATTAGCTGATTTAATTCAGAAAGCAGGAGCAGACAGAGTATTGACTGTTGACCTCCATTCTGCACAGATACAGGGATTTTTTGACTGTCCAGTTGACAATCTGTATGCTCTGCCTGTGATATTAGACTATTTAAAAAAGAAAAGCTTAGATAATATGGTTGTTGTTTCTCCAGATGCAGGAGGGGTAGAAAGGGCAAGGATGCTTGCGAACAGATTGGGAGCAAGCCTTGCAATAATTTACAAAAAAAGACCGGCACCTAATGTTGTTGAGACATTAGATGTAATTGGCGACATAGAAGGGAAAAACGCAATTATCATAGACGACATAATAGATACAGCAGGAACAATTGTTGCTGCGGCAAACATGTTGAAAGAAAAAGGAGCAAAATCTGTTATTGCTGCATGCACCCATCCTGTTTTTTCTGGGCCAGCAGTAGAAAGGTTAACCAGTTCAGAGATTGAAGAAGTTATTGTGACAGACAGCATCCCAACAGCAGAAAAAGAGTTTGACAAACTGACAGTTCTATCCATCTCAGAATTAGTTGGAGAAGCCATTAAAAGAATTAATATAGAAAGTTCAGTAAGCTCACTGTTTGTATAAGGAGGTATGGAAAACTATGATTCAGAGAATTGAGTGGAAAGCTCTGCCAAGAACACCAGGAAAAAAAAGCGAGATTAAAGCTTACAGAAGAAAAGGTTACATACCTGTTGAGGTTTACGGAAAAGGTCGTGAAAACGCCCATGCTTACATATACTGGAAAAACCTTGCAGATAGGCCGTCTGGAATGTTTCTGATAGACCTGAAAATTGAAGGCGAAGAAGAACCGAGGGTATGTATACTGAAAGATATACAGTACAACTATCTTGGAGACCAGCCTATACATGTTGACCTTTACGAGGTGACCTTTGGTGTTGAGTTAGATGTTGAAGTTCCTGTAGAACTTACAGGAAAGCCTAAGGGATTAGAAGTAGGTGGAATATTAGAAAAACATCTTAATACAGTTATAGTAAGAACTGTCCCAAGAAAGATACCAGAAAAAATTGTTGTTGATGTATCTAACCTTGATGTGGGAGATGTTTTTACGTCAGAGATATAACTCCTCCAGAAGATGTCAGAATAATGACTCCAGGAGACGAAGTTGTTGCTGTTGTTCTGGAACCTGAAGTAGAGGAAGTTGTAGAAGAAACGGAAGAAGAGACGGCAGAAACAACCTGATAGATGATAAAAGTAGTTGTCGGTCTTGGAAATCCCGGAAAACAGTATGAGTATACACGCCACAACATCGGTTTTATGGTAGCCGATGCTGTGGCTTCACAACTCAGATGTGGAAAAAAATATATAGAAAAATCTTTTTCTCACATATATGAATGCCTGAACCATGATGTTTTCATAGTGAAACCCCAGACATATATGAACAACAGCGGTGTAGCTGTTAAAAATTTGATTGAGGACTACAATCTAACACCTGATGAGATACTTGTTATCTATGATGATTTAGACCTTCCACTTGGGACTATAAAACTGAGGAAAAAAGGTTCCAGCGGTGGACACAAAGGAATGCAGTCCATAATAGAAAACCTTAAAACAGAAAACTTTCCCAGACTAAGAATAGGAATTGGAAGACCAGAAGGAAAAGAACAGGTTGCTGAATATGTGTTATCTCCTTTTAGCAAAAGTGAACAGATACTGGTTGAAAAAGTGATTCAGCATGCAGCACAATGTGTAATTAATGTGTTAAAATATGGTATTGATAAGTCTATGAATTTCTGTAATCAGAAAATTGTGTAAAACCCTTGCTTCCAGATAACAGTCTGGAGGCTGATTGATAAAATCATCCATAAGGAGGTAGAATCGTGCGCTACTATGAACTTGTTTTTGTTCTCAAACCAACACTTTCTGAGGAAGAACTTTCCTCAAAAGTGGAAAGCATCAAAAATCTTATCAGTTCAAACGGTGGAGAAATTTTTAACGAGGAGAAGTGGGGAAGGAAAGAGCTTGCCTATCCAATCCAGAAGTTCAACTCTGGTTACTACTTTATCATTAATTTCAAGACAGAAAATTCAGAACTCCCTGGCAAGTTAGAGTACAACCTGAGATTAGATGAAGACGTTATCAGATTTTTGAACTTCAAAATAAAACCACCTAAACAGAAAGAAGAAAGAGAAGAGGTGGTTGAAGCAGCAGAAAAGGAGTAAGTTATGCTTAACAGAGTATTTCTCATTGGGAGATTAACAAGAGACCCTGAGATAAGGTTTTTGCCCAGTGGACTGCAGGTAACCAGTTTTACAGTTGCAGTAAACAGACCTTACAGGACAAAAGGAAGTGATGAGTGGAAGGAAGAGACTTATTTCTTTGATATTGAGGCATTTGGTATGCTTGCAGAAAGATTAGGTAAACAGCTTGGGAAAGGAACACAGATACTGATTGAAGGACAGCTCAGACAGGATAGATGGGAGACTGCCTCAGGAGAAAAAAGGACAAAAGTGAAAGTTGTAGCAGACAGAGTAAGCATAATATCTGGAAAACAGGCTGAAAAGATAGAAAAAGAAGAAGAACCAGAGCTTGACATTACTACAGAATCGGAAGATTTTTCTTCCGATGAAGACATTCCATTTTAAAAAAGAAGGAGGTATAAAAAAGTGGCAAATAAAAATCCAACTGTTCAGAATAAACCATTTTTCCAGAAAAGAAAAAAATACTGTAAGTTCTGTGCAGAAGGTAAAGAGCCTTCTTACAGAGATGTTGAGTATCTCAGACAGTTTATATCAGAAAGGGAAAAATAATCCCCAGAAGAATTTCTGGAACGTGTGGAAGACACCAGAGAAAGCTTACAGTTGAAATCAAAAGGGCAAGACAGCTGGCATTACTGCCATATGTAATAATGTAGGAGGTTGAGAAAAGATGAAAGTTATCTTGGCAAAAGATGTTGAAGGATGGGGAACAATAGGAGATATCATAGAAGTCAAAAGAGGTTTTGCAAGAAACTACCTTATCCCTAAAGGACTTGCATACGAAGCAACAGACAGCAACATAAGGATGGTTCAGGAAATTCTCAGACAGAAGAGCAGAAAGTTAGAGAGGGAAAAACAGAGAGCATTAGAAACAGCAGAAAAGCTGAAAGGTTTAGAAATAGAGATTAAAAAAACTGTGGGAACAACAGGGAAACTATACGGCTCTGTTACAACTTCAGACATTGCGGAGGCCTTGAAAGAAAAAGGAATAGAAGTGGAAAAGAAAAAATAATGCTCAGAAGTCCTATAAGAAATATAGGTGCGTACAATATTACAATCAGACTCCATCCTGAAGTCAGCGAAGTGATAAAGGTTCATGTAATTCCTGAAAATATCGAATAATATTCTGGCCTGCCTCTGCAGGCCATTTTATAATGGTGAATTTATGGCAGAAGAAATTGATATAACACTTCCCCATGATGACCAGACAGAAAGAGCTGTTATTGGTGCACTATTTCTTGACCCATCTGTGGCAGACCTTGTTTTTAACATACTGAAACCTGAAGATTTCTTTAACCAGAAGCACAGAATAATATATGAATCAATATTAAATCTGGTTGAGGAAGGTAAAGAGATAGACCCCCTTATTATGATAAATCACCTCGACCTGAAGGGAAGATTAGAGCAGGCAGGGGGTAAGGCTTACATAGCACTTATAGGTAATGATGCAGCCCCTCCAAATGTTGTTGAAACCCTTGCCCACCAGCTAAAAGAAAAGTCTATCGCAAGAAATCTTGTATTGGTAGCGAAAAATATTATAGAAAAATCCAAAAAAGCAAAAGATATAAACCAGCTTATAGAAGAAGCGGAGACAGAAATATTCAGACTTAATGAAGACAGAGCCATAACCCACTACTACGAGATTAAAGATGTTATAAAAGAAACATTAAGAATAATAAATGAGCTGTCAAAAAGAGAAACAGTAATAACAGGAATACCTTCAGGATTTTATGAAATAGATAAATTAACAACAGGATTTCACTCTGGGGACCTGATTATCATTGCGGCAAGACCTGCAATGGGAAAAACATCCTTTGCCCTTTCTATTCTGCATAACGTGTCTGTTATTGAGAGAAGACCTGCAGCATTTTTCTCTCTGGAAATGTCAAAAGAGCAGATAGCTATGAGACTTCTGTCATTAGAATCACGTATAAAACTGAAGGACATAAGGTCTGGTTTCCTCAGTTCTGAAAAGTTAGAAAAGCTAACAGAAAAGGCGATGGAGCTATCTCAGGCACCTCTTTATATAGATGACACAGCATCAATATCAATATTAGATTTGAGAGCAAAGGCAAGGAGACTGAAAAGGGAAAAAGATATACAGCTAATAGTGGTGGACTATCTTCAGCTGATGAGGTCCCACAGAAGGACAGAAAACAGACAGCAAGAGGTAGCTGAAATATCAAGAGGACTGAAAGCCCTTGCGAAAGAACTTAACATACCTGTTATATCTCTTGCACAGCTATCAAGGCAGGCTGAGATGAGAGCAGACAAAAGACCACAGCTCGCAGACCTGAGGGAAAGTGGCTCTATTGAGCAGGATGCAGACCTTGTGATGTTCATACACAGGCCTGAGTATTACAAAAAGAATCCTACTCCTGAAGAGGAAGGACTGGCTGAGATAATTATAGCAAAGCAGAGGAATGGACCAACAGGCGTTATAAACCTTGCATTTGTAAAAGAGATAACAAAATTTGAGAACCTTGCAAAAACAACATCACATTATGAAGAGATAGAAGAGCCTATAAACAACACAATTGAAGAAAATTATGATAATCTTGATTTATTAGAAGAGGACATAGCAGACATATAGATGGAAAAGTTAAAAAAATTTGTTGAGCATGTCGGAGAGGCAACATTATTACTCCTGCAAACAGTATTTGTATCTGTGAAAAATCCCCCTAAAATCAGGCACATCCTTAAGTATATGGAGGAGATTGGAGTAACAGCAGCTCCACTGATAGCCATAACAGGTTTCTTCACAGGGGGAGTTTTAGTTGTGGAAACGTATCCCACATTCCATAAGTTTAACGCAGAATTTCTGATAGGAGCTCTCGTTTCACTGTCCCTTGCAAGGGAGCTCTCTCCTGTTTTAGTAGCCCTTTTAGTAACAGCAAGAAGCGGTTCTGCAATGGCAGCAAATATTGGAACAATGCGCATAACAGAACAGATAGATGCCCTTGAGGTAATGGCTGTCAATCCTCTCAGATATCTTATAGCCCCAAGGCTTATAGCAGCCCTTATAATGGTCCCAGCTCTAACTATTCTTTCCTATGCTTCAGGACTTCTCGGAGGATACTTTGTAGGAACGTATCTTTATTCTATTAATCCTTACCTGTTTGTTGAAAAGATGAAAGATTTTACAGAACTCAAAGATATATTTATGGACTTTACAAAGCATCTGTATATGCTGTAGTTATTACAACAGTAGCCTGCTATTTTGGATATATAACAAAAAAGGAGGGCTGAAGGGGTAGGAAGGTCAACAACAACAGCTGTTGTTGTTGCATCTGTTCTCATTCTCATTTTAGACTATTTCTTAACGGCACTAATATATTAGGAGGTAGCGTTATGAAAAGATTTTTGGTGGCAGCAGGGCTAATTTTTGCAATGGTGTACTCAGCTGTGGTATCTCAGGAAACCTATAAAAGTGCAGACTTTACAGCCCACAAAGCAGGATATGTTAAGCCTGTTGTAACAGTTGAGCAGGCAAAGAAAAAGATTGAAGAATATCTGAAAGGAACAGGGGAAGTATCATCCTTTGATGTGTGTGAGGGAAACAGGTATTACATCGGACAGGTTTATCTGAAAGGATACGAAGGCATCAACATTATCAGAAAAATCTATGTTGATAAAGTTACAGGGGATATATATCCGACAATGGCTGAAACATTTGATTACTGCTACATGGTGAAAAGGTAAGATGAAGAGGATTGCTGTTTTGACAAGTGGGGGTGATGCCCCTGGCTTAAATGCATGTATAAGAGCTGTTGTCAGAGCAGGACATTACTACAATTTAGAAGTTATAGGAGTAAAAAGAGGCTTTAAAGGGCTGATTGAAAAAGAGTTTATAAAACTGTCTCCAAGGGGTGTTAGCCAGATTATAAACAGAGGAGGGACTGTTCTACTGTCAGCCAGAGAAGAGAGATTTCATCATTACCAGTACCGAAAAGTTGCGGCCCAGAATCTGAGGGATGAGAAAATAGACGCACTGTTTGTGATAGGGGGAAACGGTAGTTTTCAGGGGGCATATCTTCTTGTTAAAGAGTTTGGCGTTCCTGTTATCGGAATACCAAAAACAATTGACAACGACACATACGGAACAGATTACACAATAGGCTTTGACACAGCAGTTAACAATGCTGTTCAGGCAATAGACAAAATCAGAGATACATCTATGTCCCACGAAAGAGTTTTTGTTGTTGAGGTGATGGGAAGAAAAAGCGGATTTATAGCCCTTGCAGCAGGGATAGGAGCAGGAGCAGATGTTACACTTATCCCGGAATATCCGTTTCCTATGCATGTTATAGTTGATTCTATAGTTCAGGCGAGAAAAAGGGGGAAACATTTTTCCATTGTTGTTGTTGCAGAAGGAGTTGCCTCAGGTAAAGAGATTGCACAGATTCTGTCTGAAAAGCTGAAACCTTACGATTTTGGAGGGGTGAGATACTCTGTTTTAGGATACATACAGAGAGGCGGAAGTCCCACAGCCTATGACAGAATAATAGCATCACGGTTTGGGGTATTTGCCGTTGAACAGTTTGTAAAAAGAAAGGAAAACATAATGGTTGCCCTGGAAAATGGTAAAGTAGTGGAAAAACCTTTAGAAATATCCTTTGGGAAAATTAAAAAACCAGACCTTTCAGACTTTGAACTAAATAACGTACTGACACTTTAAGATGGAGATAACAGAAGTTAAGATATACCCTTTTGATACAGGAAGAATAGGTGGCAGAGTAAGGGCTGTTGCTGACATCACTATAAACGATATCTTAGTAATAAAAGGTATAAAGGTAATAGAGTCAAAACATGGAGGACTGTTTATATCTTTTCCTAAAAAGGTCAGCTCCAAAGGTACCTATGTGGATATAGTCCAATCACTTGATAGTGAGTTCACAGAAAAGGTAAGAAGGGCAGTGGTGGACAAATACAAAGAGATAATGGGTATTACCTGAGCTCTAAAAATCCAAACTTCTCCATAATATCCATTCCTCTGTAATCAGTCAGGTCTAATTTTATTGGTGTTATAGAAACAAAACCTTCCTTTACAGCTGTATAATCTGTTCCTTTCTCACACTCCTCGCCTAAAGCTTCTTCACCACCTATCCAGTAATAAACTTCCTTTGAGGGGGATATATATTTTTTAATTTCTTCCCTATATGCACTCCTTCCCTGACGGGTCAGAAGAAACCCTCTTATTTTTTCCACAGGAATATTGGGAATTGTGACATTGAGGAAAACTTTATCAGGAAGACCTTTATGTAAAACCTGTTTTACTATCTTAACAGCCACTTCAGCCATACCGTAAAAGTCAGGATTTTTTGAAGATGCCGGAGAGAACGCAACAGAAGGAATGCCCAGCATTGTTCCTTCCCTTGCAGCTCCAACAGTCCCAGAATAAAAAATGTCGTTCCCAAGATTTGGTCCTGTATTGATACCGGCAACAAGTATGTCTGGAGCTCTGCCCTCAAGGACTATGTGAAAACCCAAATGAACGCAGTCAGCAGGCGTCCCGTCAACAATACAGTAGAAATTCTCCTCTAACTTTTCTATCTTTAAAGGTCTTGTAAAAGTAAGTGAATGACTGGAACCTGACATATTCCTGTCTGGAGTAACTGTTACAACATCATAACCTTCATTCAACAGCCTTTCCCTTATTGCTTTCAGTCCTTCAGACTGATAACCATCATCATTAACAAGCAAAACCCTGTATCTTTCCATAATTTCCCCCTTTTTTGTCAGAAGCAACAATATTATATAAAATTATTCTCTCTGCTTATGGTAAACTAATCTGAAAATTAAAGTTAACGGAGGTGAATATGGAAGAATTTATAAAAAGTCTTGCAGACAGAGTTTTAAGTGGTGAAAATCTATCAAAAGAAGAAGGATTAAGAATACCTAAAAATTCCTGATGAGTTTCTTGGGGAACTTATAAATCAGGCATCAAAGGTGAGGGAAGCAGTCTTTAAAAATGAGGTAGAGGTTCTGCTTTGTCTGATACCATTGCAAAAAAATGGGGCCTGCACAGAGGACTGCTCATTCTGTGCCCAGTCTTCTAAGTATCCAACTCCTATAAATGCATATCCGTTAGTTCCAAAAGAAGAGATGATAGAAGGGGCATTAAAGGCTGTTTCCATAAAAGCTAACAGATACTGTATAGTTACCAGTGGAAGAAGGGCAACAAAGGAAGAAGTTTATCAGATAGCAGAAGCTGTAAAAGAAATCAAAAAAAATATCCCTGTTAAGGTGTGTGTTTCCATCGGCAGTGTGGATGAAGAAGACCTGAAACTGTTAAAGGAAGCCGGTGTTGAAAGGGTAAATCACAATCTTGAAACCTCAGAAAGATTTTTCCCTAACATTGTTACAACTCATCCATGGAGAGAAAGATACGAAACAATAAAAAAGGTGCAGAAGGCTGGACTTTCTACATGCTGTGGAGGTATTTTTGGAATAGGTGAAACAGATGAAGATATTGTTGACCTTGCTCTGACTTACAGAGAGCTGAACGTGAACTCTATTCCTTTAAACTTTCTTATACCTATACCAGGGACACCTTTAGAAAAAAACAGCAGTATGACACCTCAAAGGGCACTGAAAATACTTGCCCTTTTCAAACTTTTTAACCCCTATGCAGAGATAAGGCGGTGTGGAGGTAGAGAGATAAACCTGAGGGAGTATCACGAAGTGGCGATGGAGATAGCAAACTGCCTGATGGCAGGAGGATACCTTACAAGAGCAGGCAGACCTCCGGGAAAAGACGAGGAGATGATTAAAAAACTTGGGAGAAAACTGATAACAAAAAGAGGAGAGTTTTCCAAAAATAAAGTGGAGGTCTGATTGAGTATACTGGTAATGGGAGGTGCAGGATTTATAGGTTCCCATTTAGTAGAAGAGCTGATAAAAGGAAACGAAGAGATTATTGTGTTAGATGACCTCTCTTCTGGAAGAATTGAAAACATACCAGAATCTGACAGGGTAGTGTTTATTGAAGGAAGTATCACAGACAGAAAGCTACTGAAGGAACTGTTCCGTTTTTACAGCTTTTCATCTGTTTTCCATCTTGCTGCTATTCCCTCTGTTGCTAAATCAGTGGAAAAGCCAATTGAGACTCATCACGTAAACTGTGACGGAACTTTATATCTTTTAGAAGAGGTTAAAAATACAGATGCTGTCTTTGTCTTTGCTTCATCTGCAGCAGTTTATGGAGACTATCTAAAAAATCCCAAAAAGGAAGATATGCCTGTTAATCCTTTAACTCCATATGCTGTTGACAAGTATGCATCAGAAAGATACACAATAAACAGCCATACCCTGCAGGGAGTAAAAAGTGTAGCCCTCAGATTTTTGAATGTTTACGGAGAAAGACAGGACCCCTCTTCCCCATACTCTGGCGTTATATCTATATTTATTGACAGGATAAAAGATACCTGAAAGGTGAGAAAAACAGAGATTGTCATTTATGGAGACGGCAAACAAACAAGAGACTTTATATATGTAAAAGATATTGTAAAAGCTATGCTTCTTGTCCTCAAAATGAAAAAGCTTACGGAAATGTGTTTAATGTGGGAACAGGAAGAAGCTATATCCACTGCTTGAACTTGCTTGATTTACTGAAAGAGATTGTGGGCAGAATCCCGCCAGTAAAATTTGTCCCAGAGAGAAAGGGAGATATGAAACATTCCTGTGCAGATATATCAAAATAAAAGAATAGGATTCAAGCCTGATTACCCTTAAAAGAAGGGCTTAAAAACCTGCTAAAGTATGCAGAGGTTATTTAAAACCAGAGTCTGTAATTTATGAACATCTCCCTTATATAATCATTAGTTCCCTGCATTCCCTGAAAGTATCTGAAGCCTCCACTTATGTGGTCTTGCTGGAAGATATGTCCTCCCATCCCTATCTCCATACCAAAACCTGTTCCTGTTACACGAGTTATAA
>JAUZSJ010000046.1 GCA_030949555.1 Persephonella sp.
AGTATCATTGTCCTGTCCACCTATGCCACTTCCCTGTGGTTCACGTTTACTGAGGCAAGAGCTGAAGCGACGGCAGCATCAACAGCATTTCCACCTCATTGGAACGTCTCCATACCTGCCTGTGTTGCCTGCGGAAAAGCTGTTGCAACCATACATCTTTTTGATTCAGTAAATTTCTCTCCATCAGGCTCAAATCCTTTTTCAATCCTGTCTAAATCCATAATACTCCTCCCACAGCTCGGGATATCTTTTGACTGCCACTTTTAAAATCTTTATTACTGTCTGGTCAAAATCCAAACCTGCAGCTCTTGCAGAATGAATAAAAGAACCTGTCTCTCCAGAACTTTGAGGTTTTATCTCTCTAAAAGTATCTCTCTCATCCATTCTTAAATCCACCCTTGCATAATCTCTCAGCTCGAGAATATTAAAAACTTTTTTACTTATCTCCTGCATCTTTTTTGCAGTACTTTCAGGTATTTGTGCAGAGCATATCTTTCTGATCGGCCTGTGTCTTTTCAAAAATGTTGTCTGAATTGCCTCAGGATTTCCGCCTAAATCAAACTCAAGAACAGGAAGGGCAGTCAAATCCTTCCCGTTTTCCACTACCAAAAGAAGCTACAGAAAACTCCCTTCCCCTTATAAATTTTTCAACAAAGCGCCTCCTGGCCAAAAGTATCTGTGATTTCTTTAACGGCATTTTTCAGCTCTTCTGCAGTTTTGACAACCTTAACTCCAAGGGAAAGGGCTTCTCTACGGGAGCTTTTTACAACGACGCAGGCAGTTTCACTTTTTCAAAATATTCCTCAGGTGATTTAAAAATCCAGAAATCTGGAGTTTTTATACCGTAATGCTCAGCAATAATTTTTGTTAATCCTTTATCTAACGCAACAGCATGTCCCTCTGGAGTGGAACCTGTGTAGGGAATACCAAGCATCTCCAATACAGAAGGAATATGACTGTATCTACTATCTCCCTGAATGCCGTATGAAAGATTAAAAACAATACCCTTTCCCCTTCATGAAGAAATCTTTCAATCTATCCATTATCTCCATATTACCGTCTTCCAACTTCAACATAATGTCCTGCCCTTTCTAATGCATTCTTAATTCTGAATATAGTTTTCTCAGGATATATCTCTTTTGTAAAATTCCTCTGAAAGATAACCTTTGAAAAGTCTCTGTTGTAAACAATAAGTACTCTCATTTTTATAAACCTGATTTATGTTTAATTAAAAAGTAAGGAAATTAGGGGTGAAATCAAAGGGACAGCGCCTGTGGTATTTTACAGTCTGATTTTTATCTCATTATATAATCTCTCAGTATTCTTCTGTGGTCAAACACTAATTTATCAAAAGGTATCTCTTCTAACTTAAAAATCTTTACCTCTTTTGCATCACTGCTTGCCATCGGCTCTCCATATGCTCTGCACAGATAGGTAATAGATACTGTATGAAAGCGTGGGTCTCTGTCTGGCTGAGAATAAACCCCCAACAGCCTTAAAATCTCCACATCTAAACCTGTTTCTTCTCTCATTTCCCTTATAAGGGCATCCTCACAGGACTCCCCAATCTCAACAAACCCTCCAGGAATAGCAAGGCCAAGGGGTGGATTTTTCCTCTCTATAAGGACAATGCCTCTGAAATTGTCTTTTCTGTCAAAAAGCTGAATAATCCCGTCAACAGCCACAAAAGGCGTCTTTATACCCATCAGTCAGACAGTATCTCCTCTATTTTCTGTTTATTAATTTTTACAACTGTTCTTTCAATTATCAACCCTTCTTTTTTCAGCTCTTTCAGTGTTCTTGAAAATGTTTCTGGAGTGATGTTTAGAATTGAAGCTATCTTGTTTTTATTAAGTTTAAAAAATAGGTCCTCATGTTCCTTTAAAAACTTTGCTATCTTTTTCTTTACATTCTTTTCCATCAGGTTTTCACAGTACTCATAATTTTTTTGAACTTTGTCTGCCACCATGAACAGCAAATAATGACAGAAAGATAAACTCCTCATAATAAGCTGTCTAACATCTTCAGAGCGAAACTTTATTATCTCCCCTTCTGTTTCCATCTCTGCAGAAAATGGGAAAGGAATATTTTTTATAACAGCAAACTCACCAACAAAAGATTTTGGAAGAATGTAGTTAAGGGTAACATCCTTTCCATTATTCAGCGTTGTTTTATAAACTTTTACTATCCCAGACTTTAGAAAAAAGAGATAATCTGAGGAATCACCCTCAAGGAAAAGAATGCTGCTCTTTTTCATATGCTCCTGATGGGATATTCTCTGAAGATAATTCAGCTCATCCCTGGAAAGCTCAGGAAAAACCTTTGATAGTTCAGAAAGTTCAACATTCAAAATAACTCCCCCACTTAAGGGACTTTTGGAAGTTAAAAATAAAAATACATTATTAACTTTAATCAATCCTTGATATCTGTCAATGCAACACAGGTTTACTACCACTAACTTTGATATTGAGCATTCAAATTATGGAGGTATTACTATGAAAAAGTTCCTGACAGGGATATTTACTGCCGGAATAATCTTCTCTGGAGCAGTAGCAGGAGATGCAGCACAGGAAGTTGAAAAATTAGCAAAACAATATGGATGTAGTGGATGTCATGCAGTAGATAAAGTAAAAGCAGGACCGCCATACAGAATGATAGCCAAAGAGTATAAAGGAAAACCAAACGCAAAAGAGACCCTTGTAAAAAGTATTCTTGGCGGCTCTATGATGAAATGGCAGTCAAAGGCAAAAAAATACAAAATAAAGATAAAAATGGCTTACATGCCAGCCCAGCACGGTGTAAACAAAGAAAAAGCAGAAAAAATTGTTGATTTAATCCTTAAATTAGATACCAAGTAAAAGGAGGGAAGAGTTATGAAAAGTAAAGTGCGGCTAACGCTGCTATCAGCGGTAGCTGCTGGACTTGTCTCTGTGCCGTCATTTGCGCAGAGTCCAGCAGAAAAGGTTTACGTTCCCCACGGAAAGTATGACGAGTTTTATGCTTTCCTTTCAGGTGGTTTTGACGGGCAGGTTAATGTTTATGGTCTTCCATCAGGCAGACATCTGAAAACGATACCAGTTTTCTCAGCTTACCCAATGAACGGCTATGGCTATTCTGAAGAAACAAAGGCTATGCTGATGACAAGCTACGGATTTATACCCTGGGGGGACTCACACCATCCAGAGCTGTCTCAAACAAATGGAGTTCCAGACGGCAGATGGCTGTTTATTAACGAAAACAACACACCAAGGGTAGCAAGGATAGACCTGAAAACATTTGAAACAATAGAAATCTTAGAGATACCATTTTCAGGAGGAAACCACGCATCAACATTTACTACACCAAATTCAGAATACATAACAGCAGCTACAAGATTTTCTGTCCCAATCCCTCAAAAGGATGTTCCTATAGCAGAGTATAAAAAATATTTCAAAGGAACACTTACATTTGTAAGGGCTGACAAACCGGGAAAAATGGATATAGCATTCCAGATTCTCGTTCCTGGATATGACTACGACCTTGCTCACTGTGGAAAAGGTCCATCAAATGGATGGTGTTTCTTCACATCATACAACACAGAGCAGGCACATACACTCCTTGAAATAAACGCTTCAATGAAAGATAAAGACTATATTGCAGCTGTTAACTGGAAAAGGGCTGAGCAGTGTATAGCAGAAGGAAAATACAAAGAGGTAAAAACAAAATATGCCCACTAACTACAGACCACCTGAAGGAGATAGAATAGCAAGAACAGAATGGAAAACATCTGTTAAATGGATAATTCCAAAAGAATGTCCTGGAGTTATCTACTACCTGCCAACTCCAAAATCACCTCACGGAGTTGACGTATCTCCAGACGGTAAATACATCATTGGTGGTGGTAAACTTGCAACAGTAATACCAATTCACTCCTTTGACAAAATGATAAATGCTATCAAAAACAAACAGTTTGCAGGAGAAGTGGAAGGTATTCCTATCCTGAAATACGAAGCTATAAACCACTGTGAAGTCCCAAACCCATGTCTTGGACCTCTACATCAGAGTTTGACGAAAAGGGAAGAGCATATACATCATGTTTCATCTCCTCAGATGTAGTTATCTACGACTATAAAAAATGTAAAGTGCTTGACAGGGTTCCAACATACTACTCTGTAGGTCACCTGATGATTCCCGGTGGAGACTCTGTAAAACCATGGGGTAAATATCTCCTTCCAATGAACAAGATAACAAAAGATGTGTTCCTGCCAACAGGTCCAGAACTGCCCCATGCAGCACAGCTTTATGACATATCTGGAAGTAAACCACAGTTTTTGCTTGACATGACAGAGTTAGGAGAGCCTCACTATGCACAGGCTATTCCTGCAAGCATACTGATGAAAAAATCTCTCAAAATATTTGAACTTGATAAAAACACTCATCCCTACGCTACAAAATCAGAAGAAGCTGCAAAAGTTGTCAGAAAAGGTAATAAGGTTCACATCTACATGACAGCTATCAGGTCCCACTTCACACCTGACAATATTAGAGAGTTAAAGTTGGAGACACTGTTTATTTCCACGTTACAAATATAGAGCAGGACTGGGACATTCCTCACGGATTTGCCGTATTAGGGGCTAACACATCCAACCTCCTGATTATGCCGGTGAAACTCTTACTCTTAAGTGGACTCCTAAAGAGCCTGGTGTATACCCATTCTACTGCACAGACTTCTGCTCAGCTCTCCATCAGGAAATGCAGGGATACATAAGAGTATCCCCAAAAGGTGCTAACGTTCCCATTAAATACGGAACAGGTGAAGAAATGCATGTAGTCAAATAAGGAGGTAAAAAGATGAGCTGGATTTCTCGAGGGCTGATAGCCCTCGCTTCTTTAATAATGATTGGAATTTACTTTAAGCCTCTGTGGGAGATAACCCTTATGCTCCACAATACAGAGAAGGATTGAAAATGATTATATGGGTAAATAAAATAACAGGAGAACACCCCACGACACTGAGAAATATAAATCTGTTAAACCACTATGTAGGAATGAAAAATAGATCCAGATGCTATCCCTGAACTAAAGATACTGCCTGTAATATTTGGGTTTATGATTTTCTTAGGACTGCTGATAGCTGTTACAGGAAATACAAAACTGCTGTATGCGTGGGCTGTTCTTATAGTTATAATAGGTATAGCTTCTTTAATTGATTTCTGGTGGTGGGAGTATGATTACGGACACAATCTTAATCCCCATGCACCGATAAAAATTCCCGGTATGGCTTACCAACCTCCGATGTTTGGATGTAAAAATCTTCTGAACTTCAGAGCCTGTGCATTTCCATCAACAGGAACGTATCTTCTTGCAGTATCAGGTGCACTTGGTGTAATATCTGCTGTAATAGAATTCTTCAGGAGAAGAAAAACACAATGAGAATAAAAAATTTACTGCTACTTTTGGTGGCTCCAGCACTCTTTTTATTTGTATCCTGTGAAAGAGAATTCAAACCTGTTCCCATAAAGTATGGGCAGGACGAATGTGAATACTGCCATATGAAGATAACAGACCCAAGATACGGCTCAGAGCTACTGCTAAAAACAGGAAAGGTTTACAAGTTTGACAGTATTGAATGCCTTGCAGCACATTACATGGAACACAAAGATAAAAGTAAGATACACTCCCTCTGGGTTCCAGACTTTCTGACAAAACGGTTTATACCTGCAGAAAAAGCCTACTATCTCCACACGAAAAATCTTCCCAGTCCTATGGGAATGAACCTGTCTGCGTTTTCTAATACGGAAGAGCTAAACAGAGTAAAAAAACAGTATGGTGGAGAGGTGTTAAACTGGGAACAGGTGTTAAATTTGGTAAAAAAAGAGTGGATAGAGAAAAAGCATAAAAAAATGCATCACCACATGAATATGTAAAGGATGAAAATTCTGTATACCTTTTTCATATCACTTTATTACTGTCTTTTCTGCTTATTCTAAAACTATCACCGTCTGTCCTTCCTGTGAAATAAACAGTATAAAAAAAAGCCCTGAAGATAGCAGAAAATGGAGACACAATAATTATCAAAAAAGGAATATACAAAGAAGGAAACATACTGATAAAAAGTCAGTAACAATAATAGGGAAGACTACCCGGTAATAGATGGGGAGAAAAAATACGAGGTAATCACAGTCAGAGCAAACAATGTCCACATAAAAGGTTTAGTTATTCAGAACTCAGGGAAAAGTGATATAGAAGACATTGCAGGAATAAAATTTTTCAAAACAAAAAACTGCACAATAGAGGACTGCATCCTGAAAAACAACTTCTGGGGTATATACTTTGCTGCCTCTAAAAACGGGGTTATAAGAAACAACAGGGTAGTTGGCCCTGCAAAAATGGAGTATCTAAAGTCAGCATTTGGAACAAGGATAGAAACAAACTTTGGAAACGCAATACATCTGTGGCACTGCAAAAACATGTTGATTGAAGGAAATCATGTATCTAACCACAGGGACGGCATATATCTGGAGTTTGTAAAAGACAGCACCATCATAAATAACAGAAGTGAAAAAAATCTAAGATATGGACTGCATTTTATGTTTTCTGACAGGGACAATTACATAAACAATGTATTCAAATACAATGGGGCTGGTGTTGCTGTGATGTATACAAAACATGTTTATATGGCAAATAACAGATTTGAGCATAACTGGGGACCTTCTTCTTATGGACTGCTCCTCAAGGAGATATACGACAGCTACATATACCACAATCTGTTTTACAAAAACACAACAGGAATCTTTTCTGACAACACAAACAGAACAGTTTTTAAGGAGAATGACTTCATAGAAAACGGATGGGCTGTAAGAATATGGGCAAACTCCCAGAACAATGTATTCATCCACAACAACTTTGTAGCAAACACATTTAATGTAGTTACAAACAGTTTCCAGAACCCTAACAGATACACAGAAAACTACTGGAGTGATTACAAAGGTTTTGACCTGAATAGGGACGGCATAGGAGATGTTCCTTACAGGCCTGTATCACTGTTTGGTTATTTTACAGAAAATTATCCCCAGTCTATAATACTGTCCCGCAGTTTTTTTATATATCTGTTAGACCTGACAGAGAGGATGTTCCCTATGCTTATTCCTTCTGAGTTAAAAGATGACAGACCCCTGATGAGGTTGTTTAAATGGTCAGAGTGAAAAATCTTTACAAAAGGTTTGGAAAGTTTGAGGTGTTAAAGGGTATCAGTCTTGAGCTAACAAAAGGAAAAGTAACGGCTATATTAGGTCCCAACGGCTCAGGGAAAACAACACTGATAAAGTCCATCTTAGGTCTGGTTATTCCCACCTCTGGAGAGATTTACGTGAAAGGGATAGACGTTAGAAAAAGCTGGAATTACAGAAAATTCATCGGTTATATGCCCCAGCTTGCTGTATTTCCTGAAAACCTGACTGTAAGAGAGCTTATAAACATGCTTGCGGATATAAGGAAGGAAGGATTTAACCCAAACATAAAAGAAGAGATTGTGGAGAGATTTAAGCTGTCTGAATATATGGAAAAAAAGATAAAAAATCTTTCAGGAGGAACAAAGCAGAAGGTAAGTGCCCTTATAACCTTTATGTTTGACCCGGAGATATACTTTCTTGACGAACCTACTGTAGGACTTGACCCTGTTTCAAGCAGTTTTCTGAAAGACCTTATTAAAAAACAGGCAGATAGAAACAGGCTTGTTGTTCTCACCTCACACATCATGAGTGAAGTTGAAGAGGTTGCTGATGAGATTGTGTTCCTCCTTGAAGGGAGTATTTACATCACAGGCTCTGTTGAAGAGATAATAAAAAACTCTGGAGAGAAAAATCTTGAAAGGGCAATAGCAAAACTTATGGAGAAAGGATATCATGCTTAAGCTCCTGAAATATGAGTTCTACAATATGTTCAGGAATAAATGGATTGTTTTTTACTTCCTGTTTTTCCTTATTCTGACGGCTTCACTTTTTTATTTTGCAAAAGAGCCAGCAAAGGTTGTTTCTACTCTTCTTCAGATTGTGATTTTAGTTGTACCCCTTATCAGCCTTATCTTAGGAACAATATTCATGTATGACTCCCGAAATTTTATAGAGCTCCTGTTATCTCAGCCTATAGACAGGAAAAAGATATACATATCAAAATATCTCGGAACAACCATATCCCTGTCTGTTGGTTTCATACTTGGAGTTTTAATTCCTTACCTGTATGTTCTGAAAAACCCTGATGTGAAAGGAGAACATATTTTATACTTCTCCCTCATAATTTCAGGAGCATTTATGACTTTTATATTTACAGCATTTGCATTTTTTATATCCACTTTTTTTGAAGACAGAGTTAAAGGATTTGGTGCTTCCATTCTTCTGTGGCTTTATGTTACCCTCATCTATGATGGTATTATTCTGTTTATTATCATTTATTTCAGGGAGTATCCCCTTGAAAAACCTGTCCTCATCCTTTCTATGCTAAACCCTGTAGATATAGCCAGAATATTTGTTATACTAAAATTAGATATGGCAGCACTTTTAGGTTATACAGGAACAATATTCAAGCAGTTCTTTGACACAAAACTTGGAACAATGACCTCTCTTTCTGTGATGGTATTGTGGATAGTGATTCCACTGATAACAGGACTGGTTAAATTCAGTAAAAAGATTTTTAAGCAGGAGGTAAAAATGAAAAAGAGAATATTTGTTATAACAATGGCAATATCTTTCAGCGCCTCTGGAGGTATTACTCAGGAAGAGATAGACAGTAATCCTATACTGAAAGGCAAAATGTTAGCAAAGAAATGCTCCTGGTGTCATGACATTAACAAAAATTTAGTTGCACCCCCTTTCAAGGTGATACTGGAAAGATACAAAAGCGTTCCAGAGAATACACTGAGAAAACAGTTTTTTGAAGTGATAAAGAACGGAAGTAAAGGAAGATGGAAAGAATGGATGAAAGAAAATCTGAAGATAAAAATGGGCAGACTTGACTCTATGTATATGCCTCCCCAGAAAGAGTATTACAACGACGAGGAGATAAATCTTATCTTGGACTGGCTGTTTTCACTGAAGAAATAGCTATTTCATTTTCACAGGAGTTTCTATCTGAACTGTTCCATATTTTTTGAAAATTAATGTGAATTTAACATTCTCATTAACATTTAAAGGTTTCTTTAGCCCCCATAATCATTATATGATACCCTCCAGGTTTTAGCTCAACAGTTGAACGGGGAGGTATTTTTAGATGATGGATGTGAACCATCTTCATAACCCCCCCTTCGTTAACTGTTTTATGAATCATCACTATTCTTGCAATATCTGTTTTAACCGCCATCAGGGTATCTGGTTCATCTCCACTGTTTTTGATAACCATAAAGAGTGCTGTATTCTTTGCATTTGGAGGAACAGCTCTCACCCACGGGTTAATAATCTCTATCTGTGGTTGGCTGTAAGAAACCCCAAAAAATAGTAAAAATAAACCAACTATTCTTCCCATAATCTTACTCCCCAAAGTATTTGATTACAAATATTATGTCCTGTGCTATCTTTTCAGGGTCATCATTTGCAGGTCTGAATATAAGTCTCATAATGCCATTTTTATCAACAAGATAAATAAATGCAGTATGGTCAATCAGATATCCCACCTCTGGATTGTCTTTTAGAGGCACCTTCTCATAGTAAGCCCTGAACATTTTAGCAACCTTTTTTATCTCCTCAGGACTGCCTGTAAGACCTGTTATACGTTTGCCGTCAGGGTCGTAAAAAGATATAAATTTTTTCAGAAGCTCAGGGGTGTCCCTTTCAGGGTCAACAGATATGAACAGGACGTGAACTTTATCCTTATACTTTCCAAGCTTTTCAAGGGTCTCCTTTATTCTAAGCATTGAGGTGGGACACACATCAGGGCAGTAGGTATAACCGAAAAATATAAGAAGATACTTTACCCCTGAAGTCTGACAGACTTACCCTCTTTCCATTGTGGTCTGTTAAGGTAAAGTTTTTTATCTTCTGTATGTATGGATATCCATAAAACTGGTGAGCATAACTGGCAGTTATCAGGAACAACCCTGCTAACAACATAAACAGTTTCTTCATCAGCAACCCCTGTTTATTTTATACTTGTAACTTAAAGTATGCCCTTTTACCAATCAAGTGTTGACCAAAATCAATGTCTAAAAATTTTACAGTATTTATTTTTAGATTTAAACAGTTTTTATGTTAAAATTTTTTTAAAATTAAATCTAAAATAACATGGAGGGCAAAATGAAAAAGTTATTAGCAGCAGGACTGTTAGCCCCAGCTATTTTTTCTTTTTCTTACTCTCAGGAAGTTATAAAAGTGAAAAATGACTGTAGCAGAGGAGGTAACAGAAAAAGAAACAAAAGGAGAGGTAAAAGAAACCACTGAGGAAGAAATTAAGATAACCAGACAGATTGATGTTGGAGAAATACTGTCAAACCTGTTTCCAGAGATAAATCACATCAGAAAAGGAGGAACAGCAAACGACATTACTGTAAGAGGTTTTGGTAGAGATAACATAAATGTTCTGTTAGACGGTATGAGAATTTATGGAGCCTGTCCCAACAGGATGGATCCTGCCATATTCCACATGTCTACAAGACAGGTAAAGGAGATTCAGATTTTAGAAGGACCATTTGATGTTGAAAATCAGGGCTCTTTAGCAGGTGTGGTAAATCTTATATCCAGGGACCCTGAAGCTGGTGCAGGAGGTTCTGTTTACTTTACAGGAGGATTTTTTAATTACATACACGGGGGATTTGAAGCATATGGAGGAAACGACAGAGTAAAAGTTTTAACAGGATACAGCAAACAGTTTTCCCATCCATACAAATCTGGAGAGGGAAAAAGAATCACAGAATATCCTCAAGGCACAGCTGCCTATAAACTTTCAGAGCTTGACCATACTGCATTTAATATAGACAATGTATGGGTTAAAACTGTGATAACTCCAGATGAGGAAAATACCATAAAAATCAATTACGGATTTGACGAGGCTAAGGACGTCCTCTATCCATATCTACTGATGGATGCAGTCTACGACAGGACACACAGGATAAATGGAGAATATGAAATAAAGCCTTTAGGTGTAAAAGTGTCAGCTTACTGGAACTTTGTTAAACACGATATGCAGGACAGATGGAGAAAAAGCTCCTCAGGATGGAGTAGAGGATACATGATGAGAACACTGGCAAAAACAAAAACATACGGGGCAAAAGTAGTAAAAAGCTGGAAAATAGAGGATATAAATCTTAAAACAGGAATTGATGCTTACTTGAGAAACTGGAAAGCAGACAACACTCTTATGAATTTAGACAACAGGGGGATGATACCTGATGTAGACATAAAAAATGTAGGAATTTTCGTCAAGGGAAGCAAAAAAATAGACAGATTTATCGTATCAGCAGGTTTTAGAGTAGACAGGACCAAATCAGAAGCAGACAGAAATGCTCTCGGGACGGCAAATTCAACCCTTTACAGTGCATACTACGGCACAAACTACAGCCTCTCTAAAACAGACACATACCCTTCAGGAAATATGGTGGTCAGGTATAAGTTAGACAAGAGATCTTCTGTCTATATAGGTTTTGGACACACTGTTAGAGTTCCTGACCCACAGGAACGATACACTGCCCTTGCAAAACCTATGACAAAACCTAACTGGGTAGGAAACCCAAATCTGAAACCAACAAAGAATAATGAAGTTGATGCAGGATTTGAGTATTACAGGGGGCTGTTTGGAATAAAGGGAAACATCTTCTACAGTGATTTAACAGACTATGTGTATCTGTACAAACTGACAACAGGCCCAAAACCTGCCCAGTCATACCAGAACATAGATGCTCACATTTATGGTGGGGACATTACAGTTATAGGAATGTTAACTGATACAGTATCTGTTGAAGCTGGAGCAGCATACCAGAGAGGAAAAAAAGACAGCGGAAACTATACAGACAGCGACCTTGCTGAGATACCACCACTGAAAACAAGGCTTGCCATAAAATACGACAACGGAACAGTTTTTGGACAGATTGAAGGAATCTATGCTTCACGGCAGGGAGATGTTGATTCAGACCTTCAGGAACAGCCAACAAAATCCTACTATGTTGTGAATGTAAAAACAGGATTTAATGCAGGAAACAGAGCCTTTATTGGAGTAGGAATAGACAATCTGTTTGACAAAAATTACTATACCCATCTGTCATACCTGAGAAATCCATTTTCTACAGGAACAAAAGTTCCAGAGCCAGGAAGATTT
This sequence comes from Persephonella sp., assembly GCA_030949555.1. Lineage (GTDB taxonomy): Bacteria > Aquificota > Aquificia > Aquificales > Hydrogenothermaceae > Persephonella_A. The sequence goes on from JAUZSJ010000046.1 coordinate 12,277, forward strand.
GTTTATATGAATGTAAATTATAGATTTTAGTACCTGCTGCTAATACCCCTGCTACCTTTGGTGTGTTGTTTTCAATGCCTGCCTACAGCGGCAGGCTTTTTTTTGTTATCTCTGAATAGATTCAAAATCTCATAAACAACAACCCTGTTTTTACCTGATTGTTTAGCTCTGTAAAGGGCAACATCTGCCTTTTTATAATTTCCTGCGACGTATCAAAAGGAGAGAAACTTCCCACCCCTACGCTTACAGTCAGTTCTGGTAAGTTTTCTTCTTCTAATCTTTCCACCAGTGCCCTGATTTTTTCACCGATAATCCTTCCGCCAATAATACTGGTTTTGGGGCATATGATTATAAACTCTTCCCCCCTAATCTACCGACAGTATCTATTCTTCTAACATTATCTTTCAAAACTTCTGCCACCTTTTTCAAAACAGCATCTCCAACATCATGACCAAATTTATCGTTTATCTGTTTAAAATTATCTATGTCTATAAGTATCACACACAGATTTTCCCTGTATCTTCTTGCTCTCTTTACTTCTTCAGACAATTTTTTAAAGATGTAATGTCTGTTGTACAGTCCTGTAAGCTGGTCGGTAATGGCCATTTTGGACACCTTTTTGTAAGAGCGGAGAAGAGCATCCTCAAATATGTAAGCAAGAATCATAACGATTATATAGGCAAGAATAGCCTGTCTTATCTCTATGTAGCTGTAAGCTACGGGAACTATATTTTTATAATCTAAATAAACCAGAAGAGACACAACAGATATCAAGCCTAAATTCCATATGAAACCTTCTTTATTGCCTTTTATAAAAAAAGATATAAGAGGAAATGTGTAAATCCAGTATATACCTGTTTTTCATAACCTCCGTTTATAAATATTGCCCCAACCAAAAGGAGCATACCTGCGAGGATAAAATTTTCTGCCAGTTTAACATTTCCAAATAGTTTCAGGAGCAGGAGATTTAACAGACCTCCAGTAGCCAGCAACACCTCAAATGCAAACATTACCCTGTCATTGTCATAATAGTGGAAGACAGCAATAATATAAAGAACTACTGAACCGACAAAGGTAAAGAGATATACCAGCCTGATTTTATCTATCTCCAAAGATGAAAAATCATCCTTTTTAATAACGCCTGCCCCCTTTCAGGAACCTCCAATAAAAATATAAACAATTGAAAAAATTTTTGCAAAATGATTACAACAGATTATATATTAGATGTATGCTTAAAATACTATCTATGGTATATACTAAAGCTGCTAAATTTAGAAGAAAACTCTATCATAGGGGAATTTTAAAACAGAAAAAACTTCCTGCTCCTGTTATATCTGTAGGTAACTTATCTGTTGGTGGAACAGGAAAAACACCTCTGACAATATTTACAGCAAAAAAACTGCAGGAAAAGGGATACAATGTATGTGTTCTATCCAGAGGTTACAGAAGGAAAAGCAGAGGAACTGTTATAGTGTCTGACGGTAGCTCTATTTTCACCTCATGGGAAGAAGCCGGAGATGAACCTTACCTTATTGCAAAAAACAGCATTCCTGTCGTTGTTTCTTCTAATAGATATGAAGGAGGGCTAAAAGCCTTAGAGAGATTCCCTGTTGACATATTTCTGTTAGATGATGGATTTCAGCATTTTCAGCTTTACAGAGATTTAGACATACTGGTTGTAGATGCAACAAGACCTTTCTGGGAAGATAAGCCCCTTCCAGCAGGAAGACTGAGGGAACCGTTAGAATTTTACAGATTTGCCGATACTATTGTTGTAAATCGGCTGAGCAGAGCAGAAAACCCTGAAGAGGTTTTACAGTTTCTGAAAAATTCAGGGAAAAGGGTATTTATATCTGAAGAAAAGATTGAGGGTATAACAGACCTCAGGGAAAAAAGAGAGTTTGACTTTTTAAAGGGTAAAGAAGTAGGAGTCTTCTCAGGTCTTGGGAACAACCAGCAGTTTTTCCATACTGTGAAAGAGCTGTCCCGAAAAGTGGGATTTACCCTGTCCCATTTTATTTCCTTTCCTGACCATTACAATTACAAAAAACTGAACCTCCCTGAAAAACAGCTGTGGCTCACCACAGAAAAAGATATAATAAAGATAGACCAGAAACAGATAAAAAAACACAACATTTTTTCTTTGAAATACAGCCTTCACCTACCGGAAGATTTTATAAAGTATTTAGAAAACCATATAAATGCCGAAAGGTTGAAAAAGGGCAGAGGGAAAAAAGATGTTTGAGGAAAAGGTTGAAAAGCATCCGTTTGACATAGTGCTCAAGCTACTGATTAACGGTGAGATAGACCCGTGGAATGTTGACATTGTGGAGCTTGCAGATAAATATCTGCAGGAGATAAAAAAGATGCATATTCCCGACCTGAGGCTTGCATCAAAAGCCCTTTCTGCTGCTGCTCTTCTGCTCAAGATGAAAGCAGATGCTTTAGATTTAGGAAAAGAAGAGGAAGGTCAGGAAAAAATCCACAGAAAAAGGATGTTTGGTATCAAAAGGTTTTATACAATAGACGAAATAGCTCACGTTCTAAAAAAATACATCGCCCCTGTAATAGAGTTTAAACCAAAGAGAAAATACACAAGAAGAAAGCCATACAGAAGAAAGCCTAAAACATTAGAAATTCCTCTGTTCCGTGCAACTCTTGAAGAAACAATTGAAGTATTAGAACAGGAGTTTAAAGATTTAGAAGGAATTATCACTTTATCCCAGCTTAACCATCCTAACAAGGCTCAGGCCTTTGTTGCTCTTTTATTCCTTAACTACGAAGGAGTTATAAACATATATCAGGAAGAGGAGTTTGGAGAGATATACATAGAGAAAAATGAAGAAAAACTGCAGAAAATTGCGTAATATAATTAATCAAAAAACGGAGACATTATGAAAAGAATCTTCTTTTCTATTTTGACAGTTTATTCTCTATCTTTTGCAGGAAACATTGAAGATACCTGTAATGCTTACGTATCAATACTTGATGCCTGTGATGTAGAGAATCAGAATTGTGAAAAGTTAGGAGAAGCACTGGAAAATTCCCTGCTGAAAAGAAATGTAAATCTACAGACAGCAAAACATTTCCACCAGCAGTGTGTAAAAGTATGCGACTTACCTGAAGGAAAGTATAAAAAGATAAGGGAACAGATAAAACAGGCCTGCATAACAAGCCTGAAGGAGTAAAAAAAAGGGTAAATTCCCTTACACTGTTTTGTGGCAGAACCATCAGTCAAAACACCTAATCTCTCCTCCTTTGATTTTTTATTTTTTCACATATATTAATATAGGCAACCTATCAAGATTTAAAAAATTTTTATAAAGTTTTTTAACAATGACTAAATCAACTCCTTCCTACATCAAACTTTATGAAGAGGAAAAGCTAAAAGAAAGAACTGAAAAAGCATATGAAATGCTGAAAGAATGCACAGTATGTCCCCATAACTGTAGGGTGGACAGAATAGATGGCAAAAAGGGCTTCTGCAAAACAGGAGAAAAGATAAGAATCGCCTCCTTCTTTCCCCACAGAGGTGAGGAGTTTCCCATAAGAGGCTTCAACGGAAGCGGGACGATTTTTATTTCTCACTGTAATATGAGATGTGTTTACTGCCAGAACTACGACATCAGTCAGCATGGAGAAGGAGACGAATACTCCCCTGAAGAAATAGCAGGCATCATGCTTTATCTGCAACAAGAGGGCTGTCATAACATAAACTGGGTTACACCTTCCCACGTTGTTCCCCAGCTTCTAAAAGCTCTCCTCATAGCTGTTCAAAAAGGATTAAAGATTCCTGTTGTCTATAATACTTCGTCATATGACAGCATAGAAACACTGAAACTACTTGAAGGTGTTGTGGATATCTACCTTCCTGACATAAAATACCTTAATGAAAACCACAGCAGAAAATACTCTAAAGTAAAGAACTACCCAGAAATTGTAAAAAAAGCATTAAAAGAGATGTTCAGACAGGTTGGAAATCTGAAAACAGATGAGAGGGGTATCGCATATAGAGGTGTATTAATCAGACATCTTGTTCTTCCTGAAAATCTGTCTACAAGCAGAGAGGTTATAGATTTTGTTAGCTCAATCTGTCCAGATGCGTATGTAAACATTATGTCCCAGTATCGTCCATTTTATAAAGCCTACATGTTCAAAGAACTGAACCAGCCTATAGATATTCGGGAGTATTACTCTCTTATAAATCATGCAAAAAACAGAGGTCTAAATGTTGTCATAGACTAATGTTTCATTATGTAATTCACCATATCTGAAAGTTCTCTGTCTGACATAGATTTTGTGACATTCAGCTGGGGTTTCATCACTCTAAATTTTGAAGGGTCAACAATAGGTTTCTCCTGCCCTTTCAAAAACCGAGTAAGCTGTTCAGATTGACTTCTGTAAGCCTGGGCAATCCTTTTTAAAGAAGGTCCCACAGTATCCACATCAGGCTGGTGGCATGATGCACATCCCTTTACCTTGAATATAGATTCCCCATCTGTCTGTATCACCGTCTTTTTTTCCTGTGAAGATGCACTGACCTTTTCTGCTTCTTGCTGAACAGTTTCTTTTTTGGTTTTGGTCTGCTCTGTTCCAGTCTTTGTCTCCTGCTGACAGGAAATAATCAGAGAAGTTCCAACAATAACTGATAGTATTTTCTTATACATCACTCCCCTCCTTTTCCAGAGAAAGTCTTTTATCTCTAATTTCAGACAAAATATCTAAAAGTCTCTGTTGCTCTTCTTCTTCAATGTATCTTTTCAGCTTTTCCATAGACTGGGTAAATCTGTCTATTGTGTGTATCAGATTTTCCTTATTTTCAATGAAAATATCTTTCCAGACCATTGGAGAGCTTGCCGCTATTCTTGTAAAATCCTTAAATCCAGCTCCGGGATACAGGAAAAGGTCTATTCCCGTCTCCTTTGAAAGCTCTATCAAAGCATCAACAAGGGCAAAGGCTACAGCATGGGGCAGGTGGGAAACGCTTGCAAAAACAAAATCATGGGTATAAGGGTCCATAATCTCAACCTTTGCACCTAAATCTGTCCAGAATTTTTCAACCCTTTTTGTTCTCTCATCTTCTTCATCTATTGTGAGTATCAGCTTTTTACCTTTAAAAAGTCCAGCAACAGAGTTTTCTATTCCCTCTTTTTCTGTTCCTGCTATAGGATGGGCTCCGATAAACTTTACAGGCTTCAGTATACTCTGGAGTTTCTTTACAAGTTCCCCTTTAACACTTCCCACATCTGTAACTACAACATTCTCCTTCAGATACGGTTTTATCTGTTTTGCGACCTTTTCAAATGTTTTCACAGGAGTTGCTATAATTACAAGGTCCAACTTTTCCCATGGGATTTTCTTTAGCTCTGTAAATGCTTTATCAACAGCTCCCATCTCAAGGGCTTTTTTCACCCTGTCTTCAGAAAGGTCAAACCCGTATATCTTTCCTTTATAGCCGGAATTTTTTAAAGATACAGCAATAGAACCTCCTATAAGCCCTAATCCTATAATCAGTATATTCCTGAATCTTCCGAAATCTTTCTCCAACTTATCTCACCTTTACTTAATGAGTAAAATTGGAACTGGAGATTTATTAATTATATAAGATGTTGTACTCCCCAATATAAGCTCTTTAACTCTACTTTCTCCGTAAGCTCCCATTGTAATAAGGTCAATTTTTTCTCTGTTTTCTTTTATATATCTTTCAATCTCCTCCTCAGGATATCCATACAGGAAGTAAAGCTGGTAATTTACTTTCATATAACTGTCAAGCAGGTCTTTTATGTGTTCCTCCTTTTCTCCTGATTTTTCTTCAAGAACAGAAATAACGGTAACCTTTTCTATGTCTAAATCTTTCGTAAAGTCATTTAGATACTGGGCAGCATGAACAGACTTTTCCCTGCCGTCAAAGGCAAGAATTACATTTTTAATTTCTCTGAATATGTCTGTTGTTATCATCACAGGACATTTTGATTTTCTTGCAACAGCTTCTGAAGTAGAGCCTAAAAACAGGGGGACAAACCTGTTATGCATCCCTGTTTTTCCCACTATCAACAGGTCTTCAGGGTCTGTCATGTCTACAAGCTCATTGGCGACAATGCCGAATGCCTGAGCTATAGAGCAGTCTCCTCCTCTTTCTCTGCACTTCTTTGCAAACTCATTTAAAATAGCCTTTCCCCTCTCGTCCAGAATTTCTTTTAGTTTCGGCGTAACGTCTGCATATGTTGTGAAGCCAAGAGCTCCAGCTAAATCTTCAATAAAAGGTGTTTCTAAAAGTCTTATATCAACGATATGCACTCCTACAACAGGTCTTTTTAGCTTAACGGAAAAGTAAATCCCGTAATCTGACGCAACCCATGAACTGTTAGAGCCATCTAATCCAACAACAATTCTGCCAATCATATCATTTCTCCCCTATTTTTATTAAATTCTCTGTAAGACTTTACTATCTCATCAAGTGCTTTTTCAAAATTTCTCTCTTCTGTTTCCCACACCATCACTCCAGCTCTTGCAAGCTTCCATCTGACCTCAAACTCTTCAGGATGGTTGGCAGACACAACGATGTCCACATTTATTTTTGAAAGTATATCCCCCGTTTCTTTTTCGTCTGGCTGAATCTCCAGGGGATTATTTACCTGCATTTTACCCTCATCTGATATATCAACAATTAAAATCTGGGAAGCAGTCCTGAAATCTTTTATATTTTTATCTTCATCAACTAAAAATGCTATTCTCAGACCCTTCTGCCTGACAGGTTCATAATGTATAAAAACAGAATCAATATTTGGAATCTCTTCCTTTATCCTTTTTTCAATCTCATCAACTATCCGGTGAGTTTCTCTCAAAGAAAAGTTATGAAGAAGAATCTCAACATCAAGAAATTTAAAACTACCTGCAACCCTTCCTCTTATATGTTTGATATCAACAACAGCAGGATGTGAATAAATTATCTTCTTTATTTTTTCCATCTCCTC
>JAUZSJ010000047.1 GCA_030949555.1 Persephonella sp.
AACAAGATGAATGAAATAATGAAAACCCTTTTTCCATAATAAGAACAATATTTATCCCCCTGACGTTTATAGCAGGAAATAAGGAAGTGGTTTTAGATATTTCTTACAAACAGAGCAGTTATTACAGGTATAATCTCAAGTCTTCCAAAAATCATCTCAAGGAGAGCATCAGTTTTCAAAATCAGAGAAGGAACTGAAGCTGGAAGCTGGACCGACTTCTCCAAGACCGGGACCTAAACTTGTTATACAGGCAATGGATGCAGACATAGATGTAACAAGGTCGTGTCCTCCCAGTGTGAGTATAAATCCAAAGATGACAGTTGAAAAAAGATAAAGGGATAGAAAAGCCCAGAACATGTTTACGGTAGAGATATCAAGAACTTTTCCTTTTAGGGATGGTCTGTATATAATTTTTGGGTGGGCTATTCTCTTAATTTCTCCTGCAACAATCTTTATCATGAATATGAGTCTGAAAATCTTTATTCCTCCCGGTAGAGACCTCCACAGCACCATCGTAAGAGCTAAAGTCAGTATCATGTATAAAATAGAAGGATGCCAGTTTGAGTAGTCTACTGTTGAAAACCCTGTGGTTGTAGCAGCAGATACAATCTGAAACATTCCATATCTGAAGCTGTCCCAGAGAGAGCTGTATGTTCCTGATATGTATAAAACAATCGTTGATATAATGACAGAAATAGAGATAATACCTGCATATGTTATAACCTCAGGGTCTTTAATAAAAAGTTTTAAAGATTTCCTTTTGAATGCTATATAGTAAAGCTGGAGATTCAATGCACCTAAAATCATAAATAAAGCAACGATAAACTCTGCTGTCACGCTGTTAAGGCCTGCCACGCTGTCATTTTTTGGTGCAAAGCCTCCTGTTGCAACAGTGGAAAATGTGTATGTGAGTGCATTGTAAAAGTTAACACCTGTCAGAATAGAGGGGAGAAAAATCCGTAAGCAGTTGCACAATCAGGTAAGCAGTTACTGCTCCACCACTACGGGCTATTTCGCCCAACTTTGGGTTCCTGACTCTTTCTCCGGTATTTTGGATGATTCAAATGTGACGATACTTCGTCCTATGGGAAGTCGTGAAGAGAGGACAGAAACAGCTAAAACCACGAAACCGAGACCTCCTACCCAGTTTGTGAGACTTCTCAGAAGAAGAAGGCTTTCAGGTAATTTTTCTATGTCTGTCAGAATTGATGCACCTGTTGTTGTAAAGCCGGATACAGACTCAAAGTATGCATCAACAGGGTCAGTGATGTATCCGCTGAGAATATAACTAATTGTGGTGAGCACAGGAAAGGTGAACCATACTGATACAGCAATGATAAGAGCTTCCTTTTCTGTAATATTACCAGCTTTCACAGAAACAGATACGGAAAAGAGGAACAAAGAGATAAAAATAGGAACAATATAACACAGAATCTCTTCGTCTTCTAAATAAACAGAGTATATTAGAGGAATAACAAATGTGATTAGGGATAGTATAAATATTATAAAACTCTGCAGTTTAAAAACCACTGACAGTCTTATCCTGTTCATTCTTCAGCTTCTTCTATTTCCAAAATAATAAGTTTATCTCCTCCTTTAAGGAGAAACTCTCCAGATACCATTTTCATTTTATCTTCCCTGACAACACCTAATATAACAAATCTTCCTGTGGATATCTCTGATACTTTTTTTCCTTCCATCTCATTGCCTACATGAAGCTCATAGATTTTTATGTTCTCTTTAAGCTCAAAGATATCAATAAATCCCCTGTGTTTTATCCTTTTATACACTTTTCTGGCTATCATCTTCCTTGAAACAATAGGTATATCAATTCCCAGTGACTGGGCTATCTCTTCATATTCAGGATTTTCTATAATGGCTATAACCTTTTTTGCTCCAAGTTTTTTTACCAGTATACAGGAGAGAATGTTGTCCTCTCTGTAACTGCTGCTTATTATGATATCACTGCCACCAACCTGCTCACTTTCAAGGAGATGTTTGTCTGTAATCTTTCCATTTAGAACCATCACCTCTGGAAACTGGGTTGCTATACTTTCGCAAAGCTGAATGTCTTCTTCTATAACTTTTATGTTTAAACCGCTTCCATATATCTTTTTCAGTATGCTCATCCCAACCTTAGACATGCCCAGGAATGTTACAGATTTTACAGGTTTTATCTGAATGTTTAATGCTTTAATCAGTTTTTCTAGTCTGTCCTTTTCTGCCAGAATGTAAACTGTATCCCCTTCCAGTATCACCTTATTTCCAGAGGGGATGTAAGGTTTACCGTTCCTTTCTATCAGAACCACAGTAAAAGGAACCCTGTCTCTGATTTCTTTTAAGTCTGAAATTTTTGTGTTTGAGAGTAAATCAGGCCTTTTTACTGTGTAGCTGAAAATAACAAATTTACCTGCTTCTAATTCATTAATTGAGCTTATAAAAGGATAGCGGATAAATGCCTGTATGTTTCTGAAAATCTCATTGAATGTGTTTACTATCTCAACGGCTAAAAATTTCTCAATCTCTTTTTTGGATAGTATATCTTTATCTACCCTGACAATCACTTTGTCCTTACCGTAGATAGCCTTCAGCATCAGTGCTACAGAAAGATTAATCTCATCTTTATTTGTTGCAACAATAAACAGGTCATACTCACTGAGCTGTCCAATACATTCTTCATCAAAGGCATCACAGTTAAAGGCAGCAACATCAATATGTGTCTGTATCTCCTCTATCTTTTTCCTGTCCTTATCTATTATCGCTACATCATACCCTTCCTGTGACAGCTTTTTTGCCAGGTAACTGCCAACCACACCAGCTCCAATTATACAGATTTTCATAACTGCACCTTCAGAAAGTTATCCCTATTCCTGTATTATAATTTTTTATCCTGCCAAAAAGAAGGAGGTTGCAATGAAAAAGGTTCTGTCTGGAATGAGGCCAACAGGAAGACTCCATCTTGGACATTACTTTGGAGTTATAAAAAACTGGTTAAAACTTCAGGAAGAGCATCAGTGTAAATTTTTTATAGCCGACTGGCATGCCCTGACAAACAAATATAAGGAGACAGAAAATCTGAGGGAAAACATAAGACAGATGATTATTGACTGGCTTTCCTGTGGTATAGATCCGGAAAAGGCCACCCTTTTTATCCAGTCAGGTGTTAAGGAACATGCTGAGCTGTCTCTTCTGTTTTCAATGATAACCCCAAAAAGCTGGTTAGAGCTTAACCCCTCGTACAAAGACCTTAAATTTAACCTCTACTATCAGTATCTGAAGGATTTTCTGGCAGGAAAACAGATAAAAATAGTCCAGACACCTCCCCCACAGCCCTATGAGGAGGCTTTAGAAAATCAACAGGAAAGCAGAAATCAAAAATATTTGAGGAATACCTGAGGGAGGCATTTCACAGGGCTTTTTACAATCAAAAGGGGATTGATTTTAAAGGTTTTAAAGAGGTTCTCATAAGATTTGGAATAAACAAAAAAGTGGCAGAAGAGGTTGTTAAAAATCTTGAAGAGGGAGATGTTGGAAAGGATATTGACACAGTTGGATTTTTAGCATACCCTGTTCTGCAGGCTGCTGACATACTCATCTACAAGGCTGATACTGTCCCTGTTGGTGAAGACCAGCTTCCTCACATTGAACTGACAAGAGAAATAGCAAGAAGGTTTAACACCCTTTACGAGCCTGTTTTCCCTGAACCTCAGGCAATGCTGACGGAAGAGGCAAAACTGCCGGGAATTGACGGCAGAAAGATGTCTAAATCCTATAATAACGCTATATACCTCTCTGACGATGAAGAAACTGTCAACAGTAAAGTTCTCCAGATGAAGACAGACCCTCAGAGGGTAAGGAGAACAGACCCGGGAAATCCTGATGTGTGTATTGTTTACGACTACCACAGGATTTTTACAGATAAAGAGACCCAGTCCCAGATTGATACCCAGTGCAGAAATGCACAGATTGGATGTGTTGAGTGTAAAAAGATTCTTGCACAGAATCTGAACAGATTTTTAAGTCCTGTAAGGGAAAAGAGAAGAGAGATAGAAAAAGACATAAAGAGATACGAAAAGATTTTTGAAGAAGGAACAGAAAAAGCCAGAGCGGTGGCATCGGAAACGATGGGAGAGGTGAGAAAAGCAATGAAGCTGTGGGAGTTTTAAGGGGCAAAAGCCCCTTTTTTATAAACCTTTCTGTGCAATAAACAGAACAAGGTCTTTAAGTCTGTTTGAGTATCCCCATTCGTTGTCGTACCATGAAGAGACATGAAGGAGATTGCCGCCTATAACCTTTGTGGACAGAGCATCAAAAATAGATGAGTGTGGATTTCCCACAATATCCTGAGAGACGATAGGGTCTTCTGTATACTCTAATATCCCTTTCATCTTTCCTTCTGCATACTCTTTCATCTTACTGTTTATCTCTTCCTCTGTTACCTCTTTTTCTAAAATTACCGTCAGGTCAACTAACGAGCCGTCAGCAACAGGAACTCTCCTTGCTGTTCCGTCAAGCTTTCCTTTTAGCTCCGGGAGGACCTCTCCAACAGCTTTTGCTGCACCTGTTGTTGTTGGAATAATGTTTACAGCTGCTGCCCTTGCTCTTCTAAGGTCTTTGTGGGGAAGGTCAAGTATTCTCTGGTCGTTTGTGTAAGCGTGAACAGTAACCATGTATCCCTTTACTATTCCAAACTCGTTATTTAACACCTTTGCTACAGGTGCAAGACAGTTTGTTGTGCAGGAAGCATTAGATATGATGTGGTGATTTCCCGGGTCATACTGTTCTTCATTTACTCCTAAAACTACAGTAAGGTCTGGATTTTTTCCGGGGGCAGATATGATTACTTTTTTTGCTCCAGCCTGAAGGTGTTTTCCTGCCCCTTCCCTGTCTCTAAATACACCTGTTGACTCAATAACAATATCCACTTCAAGCTCCTTCCATGGAAGCTGGGAAGGGTCTTTAATGGCTGTAATCTCTATCTCTTTTCCATTAACGATTATACTGCTCTCTTTTGCTTCAACACTGTCGTTGAACTTTCCATGAACAGAGTCGTATTTGAGAAGATGTGCAAGTGTATGTGCATCTGTAAGGTCGTTAATTCCTACAATTTCAATATCTGGATTGTCAATGCATGCCCTGAAAAAGTTCCTCCCAATTCTACCAAATCCATTAATTCCTACCCTGATTGCCATTTACTTCCTCCATACATTTTTTACAGTATTTATTTTAACATTTTAACCTGTGGATAATCTCTTCCATTTTCATACCACGGGAGCCTTTTATAAGAATGACAGGTTTTTTGTCCCTTTCCCTGTATAAAAAGTCAACAATTTCGTCTTTAGATTTGAAATAAAAGCTCCTTACCCTTTTTGACGCTTCCGTGTAGGCGTGTTGCATCTCTTTTCCGTAGAATACTGCTGTATCTATGTTAGAGTTTCCTATCAGCTCTCCAACCTTACGGTGAATATGCTGAGAATATCTACCTAACTCTAACATGTCCCCTAACACAATGATTCTGTATTTAGGAATGGCTGATATCGTGGAAATAGCATTTTCCACAGAAAGGGGGTTGGCGTTATAACTGTCATCAATTATTGTGAAATTTTCTGTCTGTATTATTCTGCCCCTTCCCTCTGGCAGGGAAAAGTCAGACAGCTTTCTTACAGCCTTTTCTGGTGAAATCTTCAGGTATTCCAGCACCCCAAAAACAGCCCCCAGGTTGTGAAAGACAGCTCTGCTGTAAACAGGCAGAAAAATCTTATAAGAACGGCTTTTTATAGATATAACCCCTTCTGTTCCTTTTTCTGTTATCTCTACACCTGTTATTTTTATGTCGGCGTCTTCTTCTGTGCCGAAGGTAAGAAAATTTTTTAATCTGTAGTGTTTTAAGAGTCTAAAGGGAAGTATTCCCATCTCCCCACCTTCAAAAATCTCCCCTTTTCCTCTTATCACATTTTCTAAACTGCCAAATTTTTCTGTATGTCCATGTCCTACAGCAGTTAATACTCTGATTTCAGGCTCTGATATTCTAATTAGATGTGATATGTCTCCTACCTTCCCTGCCCCCATCTCAAATATGCCTATTTTTGCTCCTTCAGTTATATTTGCAAGTGTTAGGGGCAGTCCTATCTCATTGTTCAGATTTCCCTCTGTTGCATATACCGGGAAGAATTCAGAAAGAATAAATCTCAGAAGCTCTTTTGTTGTAGTTTTTCCTGCCGTTCCTGTTATTCCTACAGCTATGTCTAACTGCTTCCTTTTGAATCTTCCTACTTCTGTTAAAGCTGTGAGGGTATTTTTTACCAAGATACCATTTTTGTAGGTTGTTGGTCTTTCTGTAAAAAATCCTGAAGCTCCATTTTTGAGAGCATCTGTGATAAAGTCGTGTCCATCATATTTTTTCCTTTCAGTGGGACAAAAAAATCACCTTCTGATATTTTTCTGCTGTCAATCTGGAAGGTTTTAATCGTTTTGTCGGTAACTCTTATTTCTGAGTTTAAGATTTTTGCTATCTCACTTAATCTCATGGCTTATAATAATATAATCTAAATTTTGATGGAGAATTTAAGTTTTGAAGAATTTAGAGAAGATTTTTTATAGAACAGTTTTGGCACAGTTGAAACCGTTAAGAGAAACGTATTTTATATTAAACAAAGAGAAATTAAAAGATAGATTTCATATAGTTAAAATGGTAAGTTGTGATTGTTATTTGCTTATAGATGCAAAAGATGAGTATGGAATTTTCGTATTAAGGAATGGCAGAGTTGAAACTCCAGAGGATAAATATATAAATAAACTTATAAAAAAAGGAAGTTGTATACTGGATATCGGAGGACATTGGGGTGGATTTGCTGTTCAATTTGGTAAACTTGTTGGGGAAAAAGGTAAAGTGTTTTCTTTTGAACCCTCCAAAAAAAATTTTAATATGCTGAAAAAAAATATACGGATAAATAATCTGGATAATATTGTTTTTCCTTTCAATTTTGCTGTCGGAAGCCATGAAGATACAGTCAAATTTCCCATTTCTGCTACATCTAGTGGTCATAACTCTTTAATAAGAAAGGACATACCTGTGAATCGCTATGAGTATGTAAAACAAATTGTTTTGGACAAGTTTCTTGCCACTAAAGATATTTCCAAAATTGATTTTATAAAAATTGATGTTGAAGGTTATGAATTAGAGGTATTAAAAGGTTTAGAAAAGACTATAGATAAATCTGATACCCTTGTTGTTTTTATGGAGTTTTCTCCACAGTTTATGGGGTTAGAAAAAACAAAGGAAACCCTTGATTTTCTAAAGAGAAAATTTAAATCAGTAAAACTATGCCATAAAAAGAAAATATTTGAGACAGATTGGGAAACTGTGAGAAATGTATCTATAGAGAAAGGACAAAGAAATATCTTTTTGTTTAAATAAAAGGGAGAAATACGATGGAATTTAACATAATGAACCTTGTTTTTATGATACCTGCTCTCCTTTTTGCTGTTATCATACATGAGCTTGGGCACGGTATTGTTGCTTACAGGC
>JAUZSJ010000048.1 GCA_030949555.1 Persephonella sp.
ATCTTTATCTGGCGTAACTACTATAACCTCAAAACCTTTCTCCTTTCCTCTCTTTGCAAGTGTAGCTATTATATCGTCTGCCTCATACCCTGGCATTTCCACTATTCTAATACCCCACAGCCTTATAATCTCTTTTAAAGGACTTATCTGAAACTTCAGCTCATCAGGGGTTTCCTTTCTTGTTGCCTTGTATTCCCTGTATTCTTTATGTCTAAAGGTTTCTCCCGGCAGGTCAAAAACAACAGCAATGTACTCAGGGTTTAAATCGTTCATCAGTTTTGAAAGCATTCTGATAAAACCGTATATTGCTCCTGTAGGCTGTCCCTTTGGCCCTGTGAGGGGAGGCAGAGCGTAAAAAGCTCTGTAGAGATAGGAAGAGCCGTCTATCAAAACAACTCTTTTCTTTTTTCCCATCAGAATGAGTTCGTCCTGTTTAAATATAAAAATCTTAGTGGATTTATCAGCTTACCGTATCTTCTTATCTCGTAATGAAGATGAACCCCTGTTGACCTTCCTGTGCTTCCTGCATAACCAATAACCGTTCCTGCTTTAATCCATTTACCTTTTTTTACCCTGATTTTTGAGAGGTGTCCATAATAAGTTTTATAGCCGTATTTATGTCTTATTATCACTAACTTTCCATAACCTGGAGACCATCCTGCAAACTCTACAACACCATTTGCTGTGGCAAAAACTGGCTGTTTATATCTTGCTTTCAGGTCTATTCCCGAATGAAAAGCCCTTTTACCGTTAAATGGATCTTTTCTGTAACCAAATCTTGATGTTATTCTGCCGTACAAAGGAACCCCTACAGGTATGTCAGACATAACCTTCAGAAGCCTGTCTATGTTTTTTGTAAGACTGTCTGCATAAATCTGGAGTTTTTCACCTTCTGACGCAGGAATAAACTTACCACCCTGAGGTAATCTGATTCTTATGCCTTTCCTTTTAAGAGTCTTGTTTGCTTTTTTTATCTTTTCTTCTATTGTTCTGAGTTTTTGAACAAGCACCTCTTTTTCCTGGGTTAATTTTTCTATCTGTTTATCTTTTTTCATCAGCTCTACTTTTAGTTGTTGAATCTGCTGCTCTTTATGGGATATTTCTCTTTTAACTTTTCACATCACCTGAGGAGTTGAGAGAGAGAAACAAAGCTGTCAGTGATACAAATGTTAACCCTATTATGTAGTACTTGACAAAATCTCCTTTTATCATTTCAGCAACCTTGCTATCTCTTTTGCGTGATATGTGATTATAATGTCAGCTCCTGCCCTTTTCATTGATAAAACAGTTTCCATCATAACTTTATTTTCGTCAATCCATCCTAACTTTCCAGCTGCCTTAACCATTGAGTATTCACCGCTTACATTGTAAAAACATACGAACAGACTGAAGTATTTTATATCGCGCTGATTATATCAAGGTATGCAAGTGCAGGCTTTACCATAACAATGTCTGCTCCTTCTTCTATATCAAAAGATACCTCCCTTAATGCTTCCCTTCTGTTGGCAGGGTCCATCTGGTATGTTCTCCTATCCCCAAAAGCAGGAGCTGAATCTGCTGCATCCCTGAAGGGTCCTTAATAAGAGGAAGCATACTTTGCAGGTATGCCATTACAGGAATATCTGTAAATCCTGCTCCGTCTAAAGCTTCCTTATAGCTTTTACAACACCATCCATCATACCAGATGGAGCAACCATATCTGCCCCTGCCTGAGCATGGGATAAGCATGTTTTTGTGTTTTTCTAATGTTATATCGTTTGCAACATCGTTATTGTGGAGAACACCACAATGTCCATGCTCTGTATACTCACAGAAACAAACATTCAGACACATAAAGGGTTCAGAAAATTTTCCTTAGTGACGGACAGCTCTCTTGTATAATTCCTTCTTCATTCCATATGTGCCTGAACTCCTATCAGGTAACAGGTCTGGAAGACACCAAACAGAAGAACTGCGGAATATTAGCTAGATCCTGTTCTGAATCCTCATTCTATCCTGGCCTAAAGTGACTCACCTGTATATGCCGGGCATAGATGGTATTTCTTTCTTTATGTTTTCTCCCTCTTCAATAAACAGAGGATATATAAGGTCGTCAACAGAGATATGGTTTTCTCTTACTAATCTTCTTATATTCTCGTTTTTTCTCAGTCTTCTCAGTCTGTGGACAGGATAAGCCATACCTCACCCCTATTTTTAGATTTTATACTATTATACTACCTGAAAACAAAATTTACCTGACATACTCCTGCTATCACTGCTGTTTCCATTCTCAGTATGTAAGGCCCAAGGGAAAATGTTTCAAATCCTTTACTTTTCAACATCTCAATCTCTTCTTCTGTTATTCCACCTTCTGCTCCAACAAAGATGTCAACACCTTCTGCTGAAACTTTCATATTTTTGAGTGTTCTTTTTTTCTCCTTTTCGTAGAAGACAACTCTTATGGGAAATTCAGGAGATACATTATTAGTTGAAACAGGCCTGTTAATCTGAACAGGAAACAGTCTCCTGCACTGTTTTATAGAATTAAGGGATATTTTCTCCCACTTTGGTATCTTTCTCAGTATATCCTTTTCTTTTAATGCAGTATTTTTTGTGATTACAGGGACAAGACGCTTTACTCCAAGTTCAGTTATAGAAGGTATGAGCTCATCTATTTTTGACAGTCTGTTAGGCATACCAAGAAAAAGATTTATGGAAAACTTCTCCTCTCTGACATGAACCTTTTCTAAAATATCTCCCTTTATAAATTTTTTGTCTATCTGGGTTATAACACCAAGATATATATTTCCGTTTAAATCATTTATCTCTACTCTGTATCCTTCCTTAACCCTTCTTACCTTTGCATGATGGTATTCCTCATCCTGAATGAAAAACTGGCTGTTTTTTACAGTCCCTATAAAGAGAGGATATCCCATCTTATCTTCTCTGAAAAACCTTTTTCAGTGTTACGACTGTTACAAATGCCGCAGCATATATAAAAACAATTGTTGCACCTGACGGCAGGTCAAAAATAAAAGATATGTATATACCCCAAAGTACCATAACAACACTTGAAATTACTGAAAACAAAAGTATTCCTCTGTAATGCCAGAAGAACTGACTGGCAAAAGCTGCCGGGACTATCATCATTGCTGAGGAAAGTATAATACCGACCAGTTTAACAGACAGGACAGTTGCAATAGCTATTATGATTATCAGACTGTAGTAATAAAAAGTTGTATTAATGCCACTAACATACGCCACTTCTTCACTGTAACAGCAGAACATTATTTTTTCAAAATTGAAGTATATAAAACCAGTAACTACAATGCCAAAAGCAATAAGCATTAATATATCTTCCCTGCTTATTGTCAGAATATTACCAAACAGGAATGTAAAAAGGTCAGTGTTATAATTAGGAGACAGGGTTATCACTATCACACCAAAAGCCATAGATAAAGAAAACAGTATACCTATAGATATATCTTCATGTATATTACCTTTTCTACTTATGTATCCTATGAGAACTCCAGTAATGACTGCAAATATCATCCCAAACAGTGTTGGTGACAGCCCAAGATAGAAGCCAACTGCAAGTCCTCCAAATGTAGCGTGGGATATACCCACATTGATAAAAGACCAGTTTTTCAGATTTATAAATATAGACAGGATAGAAAGCAAAACAGCGAGGATAACGCCACCTATAATAGCATTCTGAATAAAAGGAATGCTCAGCATATCCATCAGTTTTTCCTTTTAAAATCAGTATGAAAATGCTCACAGGCTACACATTCAGGAGAATGGACAATCAATTCAATGTCTGAGCCATAAAGTTTCTGGAGCAAGTGCTTCTGGAAGAACTCTTTCGGTGAACCATAATAGTGAAGAAATCTGTTCAGACCGGCTACCTTATCAACAAATTTACCAACAACACCTATATCATGGGAAACCATAACAACTGTTATTCCTTTCTCATCTCTTATCTTTTTCCAAAAGTCATAGAAACTCTCCTGAGCTACAACATCTACTCCTGTGGACGGTTCATCAAGAAATATAATTTCAGGCTCAGCAACCAGAACCCTTGCTATGGAAATCCTCTGTTGTTGGCCTCCAGAGAGTCTGCTGAAAGGATAATCCTCAAACCTACTCATACCAACATAACTGATATACTGTTTTGCCTTTTCTATCTTATCTTTTTTAGAAAGGTTTACATTAACAAGACCAAACATAACAACATCAAGTGCAGAGAAGGGTAAATTAGGAGGAATCTCCGACTTCTGGGGAAGATATCCTACCTTTCCTGTTTTTTATTGCCCTCTTGAGGCTGTAATCCTAAAACTTCCACATATCCTTTTGAGGGTTTTATAAGACCCAGACAGCTTTTTATAAGTGTTGTTTTACCACCCCCATTTGGTCCTACGATGGCTACAATTTCACCCTCTTTTATGTTAAGACTCACCTCTTCAATAATAACCCTTCCACCAAGCTTTACTGTAAGGTCTTTCACATAAAGAACTGTTTTCATATCCTCACAACTATCTTTCCAAAAACTGCCTGCTGAGGAGTTTTCTGTAAGCTTCCTTTACATCGTCAAGCTCATAAACGCTATCAATTACAGGTTTAAGTCTGTTCGGGAAAAAATTCAGATAATGGGCAACTTCTCCTTTTTGTTCCCATATAAACACCGTGTATTGTAATATTTTTGCCAAAAATCTTCCTGAGAGTTAATTCTACCTCTCCACCTGTTGTTGCCCCAAACGTAACAACATTTCCACCTCTTTTTGCACAGTCTATAGACTTTGGCAGAGTTTCTTTTCCAATGTGGTCTATAACTATGTCACACATATTACCTTCTGTTATCTCTTTTACAGCCTGATAGAAATCCATAGATTTGTAGTTTATTATGTAATCTGCTCCTGTCTCCCTTGCCTTTTCTACTTTCCAGTCGTCTCCTACAGTTGTGATTACTGTAGCACCGTGAAGTTTTGCAATCTGTATACCTGCTGTCCCAACACCACTTCCACC
The DNA here is from genome assembly GCA_030949555.1 of Persephonella sp. Lineage (GTDB taxonomy): Bacteria > Aquificota > Aquificia > Aquificales > Hydrogenothermaceae > Persephonella_A. Next base: position 5,005 of record JAUZSJ010000048.1, read on the forward strand.
ACCATGTATCAGAACAAAATCTCCTGATTTAACACTGCTTCTTGTAATAAGAGAGTGCCACATAGTTGTGTATGTTATACCTATTGATGCAGCTTCCTCAAAAGAAAGACCCTCAGGAATTTTAAACAGGTTGACAGCAGGAACCTTCACATACTCTGCAGAAACCCCGTTATTCAGAACACCTAAAAGAAAGTATTCCCTGCACAGGTTATCCTGTCCAGAGAGACATCTTTCACATCTACCACAGGATATTCCCGGATAGACAATAACTTTGTCGCCTGCTTTTACATTTTTAACACCAGTTCCAACTTTTTCAACAACTCCTGCAGCATCAGAGGCAAAGATGTGGGGCATCGGAATCTCAGCAGGATACTTTCCTTCCATAACCCAGATATCAAGATGATTCAGGGAAAACGCCTTTACCCTTACAAGGACTTCATTTTCTTCCACTACCGGGTCTGGCAGAATCCCAACCCTGATGTTTTCATAACTACCGTGTTGTGTGTAAAATGCAGCTTTCATCTTCTACTCCTGATAATATAGTGTTGACCGAATTTAATATTATAGCTTTAATTTAGAGGTTTCAAACTTTTGATTTTTAAAATCTGTTTAATGAATGTATAATAACATTAAAAATAGCAAATTTAAGGGGAATAAGTATTGAAAACTGACCTGAAGTGGAAACTGATTGCTGTATTTGCCATTGTCGTTGTATCTATTTATATCGTTCTTTCAAAACCTATAAAACTTGGTCTTGACCTTCAGGGAGGAATGAGCATAGTCCTTGAGGTTGATGTGGAGCACGTTATCAAAACCCAGTATAAACAGCTTGCTCAGGACATAAAGAAAAAGCTGAAAGAAAATAACATAGATGTTCTCAGCGTAAAAATTTTAGAGGAAAAGTTAGCCGTATCCCTTTTAGACCCAACCTTAAGTGAAAAAGCATACAGAGTTATAAAAGATAGCTTCCCTCAGGTAGACGTTAAAATCTCTGATGGTATTGTGAATGTATCCTTCTCTCAGTGGGAACTGAGCAGAATAAAAAAAATGACTGTTCAGCAGGCTGTTGAAACAATAAGAAACAGAATAGACGAGTTTGGAAAGCTGAATGCAAATGTTTCAAAGCTTGGAGAAAGGAGAATACTTGTTGAAATTCCCGGTGTTGTTGACCCTCAGAGGGCAAAATCAATAATAGGAAAGACTGCCCAGCTTGAACTCCTTGAGGTCGTAGATTCTGCCTACTCAAAGGAAGAGCTGATAAAAAGATATCCAGATGGAATTCCTGAAGGGACAAAAATTTTAGAAGGAGTTCCAGAAGAGATAAATGGACAGAAAGTGAAAGAATGGTTTTTAGTTAAAGATGCTCCAATTAGTTACCGGTTCCCAGCTTAAAGATGCTCGGGCATCTGTTGACTCATGGGGAAAACCTGCCAGTTAATTTCGAACTTACAGATGAAGGAGCTTCTATATTTGGAGAGGCTACTGCAAAACTGATAGGCAAAAGAATAGGGATAGTTTTAGATAACAGGGTTGTGTCTGCCCCTGTGGTCAGGTCCAGGATATCAAAATCAGGTCAGATAACAGGATTTTACCCCAGAAGAGGCGGCAGACCTTGCTGTTATTCTGAGAGCCGGAGCATTACCTGCTCCTGTTCACATATTAGAAGAAAGAGTTATAGGACCAACACTTGGTAAAGACTCTATAGATAAAACACTGAAAGCCGGAATAGTAGCCCTTATCTTAGTGGGTCTGTTCATGATATGGCGTTATGCAATCTCAGGCTTCATATCTGTAGTTGCTCTCCTATTCAACGGACTGCTTATATGGGCTGTGATAGTATTTTTAGACATTACACTCACACTTCCTGGTATTGCAGGTATTATCCTCAACATCGGTATGACTGTTGATGCTAATGTGATTATCTTTGAAAGGATAAAAGAGGAGCTTAAAAGAGGTAAGACTCTCAGAGTGGCTGTTGAAGAGGGTTTTAAAAGAGCATGGGATGCTATCCTTGATGCCCAGATAACAACTCTTATAGCAGCATTCGTTCTGTTCCAGTTTGGAACAGGGCCTCTGAAAGGATTTGCTGCAACCCTTTCTGTGGGAACAGTTATGTCAATATTCACCGCCCTTTTTGTAACAAAACTGTTCCTTGACATTATTTTAGGCGGTAAAAAATCTCTAAAATACGCATTTTAAGAGGTAGATAAATGAGAAACTTTTTAGATAAAACTCCAGACATAGATTTTTTAAAGATTAAAAAGCAGGGATACATCATATCAACCCTTCTGGTAGTTGCAAGTCTTGTGGTTATATTTACAAAGGGTTTTAATTTAGGGCTGGACTTTACAGGAGGAACTTCCATACAGGTAAAGTTTGTTGACAAGGTTGAGATATCTCAGATAAGGGCAGCCTTAAGGCTGGTTAATCTTCAGGATTCTATGATTCAGGAGATAGGAACTCAGAAGGTTGAGTATGAAATAAGGGTATCTCTGAAAAAAGGAAAATCTTCAGAGATAGTCCAGAAGGTTAAAAAAGCTCTGAAAGATAAGTTTGGAGACAGGTTTGAGATAAGAAAGATAGATTACATAGGGGCCGTTGTCGGAGAAGAGCTGAGGAAGGCAAGTGTTTACTCTATTGTTGCAGTTTTAGTAGCCATACTGCTGTATGTTGGATACAGGTTTGAACCTGTATTTGCCATCGGTGCTGTTATTCCCCTCTTCCACGATGCAATAATAACCCTTGGTATATTTGCCCTTATAGGGGAAGAGGTTAACTTAGCTGTTATTGCTGCAATACTGACAGTTTTAGGTTACTCTTTAAACGACACTATTATCATATTTGACAGAATCAGGGAAAACATAAAGCTGAGAGGAAAGAAAAACCTTCTTCAGCTTGTTAACCAGAGTATCAATGAGAACCTGTCAAGAACAGTAATAACATCAGGAACAACGCTGTTTTCAGTACTTGCCCTCTATCTGTTTGGTGGAGAATCTCTGAAAGGTTTTTCTCTTGCCCTACTTATAGGGATAATATTTGGAACATACTCCTCTATATATGTTGCATCTCCTTTAATTGTGGATTTAGACAGATTTTTCAGAAAAAAGGTTACAGGGGAAAAACATCAAAAGCTGTTTAAAAAATTAACTTCCCTACATTGTAAACAACAAATGCAACAATCCATGCAGATGTGAAACTGATAACCACAGATTGAAGCGGTACTTAGAACGAAAGCGCCTTACGATAAATGCGAAACTGGTTAAACACCCAAA
>JAUZSJ010000049.1 GCA_030949555.1 Persephonella sp.
ATGTCCACCTTGATTTGAGACATTTAGGAGCAGAGAAAATAAAAGAAAGGCTCCCTCAGATCAGATGCTTGCAATAGACTTTGAAGGGGTTGACCCAATAGAAGAGCCTATTCCAGTAAGACCTACAGCCCACTACTCAATGGGTGGAATTCATGTGGAAGACTACAAAACCTCAATGACACCGGTCAAAGGGGTTTATGCAGTTGGAGAGTGTGCCTGCGTTTCTGTCCACGGAGCAAACAGACTTGGAGGAAACTCCCTCCTTGACATAGTTGTGTTTGGAAAACCTGCGGGAGCCGCTGCTGTAGAATATGCGAGGAATAAACCAGAGGACAACTCTTACAACTACAGAGCAGAAGAGGAAAGGGCAAGAAGAAGAGAGTAGAAGAGCTACTTAAAAAGGAAGGAACAGAAAACATAAACGACATAAGAATGGAAATGGCCCAGACAATGTGGGACAAGGTTGGAATATTCAGAGAAGAAAAACCTATGCAGGAAGCTATAGAGAAGATAAAAGAGCTGAAAGAAAGATACAAAAATCTTGCACCGGGAGATAGTGGAAAGCTGTTTAACACAGCTTTAATAAACTACCTTGAGCTTGGGTATCTCCTTGACCTTGCTGAAGTTATCGCTCATAACCGCAGAAATGAGAAAAGAAATCCAGAGGGGCCCACGCAAGAAGGGATTACCCTGAAAGGGACGACGAAAACTTCCTGAAACACTCAATGGCGTACTATACAGAAGATGGTCCAAAAGTAGAGTATTCAGAGGTTAGAATAACCAAATATCAGCCTCAAGAAAGGAAGTATTAATCATAAAAGCCCCTTTTCTGGGGCTTTCCTTCACACATACTCTCCATGATACAATAATATCCCCAACACTCTTTCAGGAGTATTCAGGAATTGATAGAAGACAGGGAATATAAGATTGTTGAAAACAGACACATATCAGGAATAACGTGGCTGCTCAGAATAAAAGCTCCTCAGCTTAAAAATGCACCTGCCGGTTCCTTTGCGATGGTAAGGGCAACATACGAGCACCAATACGACCCTATGATGAGAAGGGCTTTTGCTATTGCCGATATTCAGGATGATGAGATTTTGATGTTTTACGACATTTACGGAAAAGGAACGCTAACACTTACACACAAAAAAGCAGGAGAAAAGGTGTCAGTTCTTGCACCTCTTGGTAAAAATTTTTTTCCTGAAGATTACAGCCACTACATATTAGTTGGTGGTGGTATAGGATTTGCAGGACTGTCATTATTCATGAAAAGGCTGAAGGAAAAAGGAAAAAGTTTTACAGCCATATACGGTGTCAGAAGAAAAGAGCAGTTATCAATGCTTGACTGGATTAAAGAAAACGGTTTTGAAGATGATGTGATTGTGTATACAGAAGATGGAAGCTACGGAGAAAAGGGACTGGTAACGAGAGATTTAGAAGAGCTCATATCACAGAATCCAGATACAGCCCTTGCAGTGTGCGGACCAAAGGGAATGATGAAGGCTGTTATGGATGTTGCAAAAAAAACAGAAACTCCAGCATACCTGTCTTTAGAGAGTAAAATGGCCTGTGGATTTGGTATATGTATTGGATGCGTGGTAAAGGACATAGAAAAAGACAGCTACGTCAGAGTATGTTATGAAGGACCTGTTTTTGACGGCTATAAAATACAGTTTTAGGAGAGATTAAATGAGATACGAAATAACAAAGAAATTCAAGTTCGAAGCTGGACACAGAGTGTGGAAGCAGAACCTTACCTCAGGAAAAGGGGCAAAACTGATGGGAGGAGAGATTCCTCCAAACCCCTGTCTGAACATTCACGGACACAGCTACAAAGTAGAAGTCACAGTAGGCTCTGACATTTTAAACGAACAGGAAATGGTTATTGATTTTTATCACATAAAGGCAGCTTTAAAGGACCTTATAGACAATCAGCTTGACCACTCTTTTATTATTGATAGAAACGACCCTTTATACCCATCTTTTAAGGAACATTTTGGATTTTTGAAGCTGTTTGTTGTTGATTTCTGCCCTACAGCTGAAGCTTTAGCTAAATTTATATACGATTTTCTGACAGAAAAGCTGGATGAAGCAGGACTTCTTGAAGATATGAAGGTCGTATCTGTCACTGTATGGGAAACAGAGACAGGTAAAGCAGTCTACAGGGGGCAGTAGTGGAATTTTTTTATATTGGCGCTGCTTGTCTTTATAATGTTATTCATGACAGGGCTTTACTTTTTAGTGGGATACAGATTTATAAAGAAACATAAAGGAAAGGAAAATGGCAATAATAAAACCTTATAAAGGTAAATATCCTAAGATACACCCAACAGCATTTATTGCAGAAAATGCAGTCATCATCGGAGATGTTGAGATAGGAGAGGACTGCTCCATATGGTATAACGTTGTGATAAGGGGGGATGTAAACTACATAAGGATAGGGGACAGAACAAACATTCAGGACGGAACAATCATCCATGTTGACCACAAAAAGTATCCCACAATCATAGGAAAAGAGGTAACAGTAGGACACAATGTTGTGCTCCATGCGTGCACCATTGAGGACAGGGTACTGATAGGGATGTCTGCAACAGTTATGGATGGAGCAGTAGTAGGCAGGGAAAGTATAGTAGGAGCAGGAGCTCTCGTTACACCGGGTAAAGTGATACAGCCAGGAACCCTCTGGACAGGCTCACCAGCCAAATTTAAAAGAAATCTGACAGAAGAAGAACTGCAGTGGTTAGAAAAATCCTACCAGAACTACATAAGGTATAAAAATTCTTACCTTGATGAGTTATAATATTTTTCCTATTTTCTTTAAATGAGTGTAAGAAGATGACAAGCAGTCCCATGATGTTAACTCATGCATAGTAGAGAAGAAAAAGGTAAATGCTGCAAAAAAGGATGTTTCAAACATAGTGAGCAGAGTTTTTGAGATAATTTCTGAGGAAATAATAAACGGTGAAGACAACCATAAAATACAGATATCTGGATTTGGGACATTTGTAGTCAAAAAGAGAGCTCCAAAGATAGGAAGGAACCCAAAGACAAAAGAAGAGAAATTGATACCAGAGAGATTTGGAATATCTTTTAAGGTTGGTAAAAGGCTGTATAGAGAGCTGAACGGAAAGTAAAGTCGGAGCGTAGCTCAGGCGGTAGAGCACTGGCATGGGGGGCCAGAGGTCGGCGGTTCAAGTCCGCTCGCTCCGACCATTAAAAATCTTATCAGGATATAAAAATTGAAAAAAATCTTTATCAGTGTTGGTGAGATTTCAGGGGATAACTATGCATCACAGCTGATAAAATTTCTTCCCCACTACAGCTGGACTGGCATAACAGGTCCAAAGATGAGGCAGGCTGGATGTGAAACTGTCCAGCGGTTAGAGGAGATATCTGTTGTTGGCATAATGGAAGCCATTCCCAAATACTTCTCAGGATAAAAAGGCATTTAAAAGGGCTGTTGAAGAGTTAGAAAAAGGTGCAGACTCTCTCCTCGTTGTTGTGGATTTTCCCGGTTTCAATCTGAAACTGTTAGAAGTAAAGCTAAGAAAAAGGAAAATAAAAACTGTTTACTTTATAGCACCTCAGGTGTGGGCCTGGGGAAGAGGAAGGATTCCTAAGATTGCAAAATATACAGACATCCTTATATCTATATGGCCTTTTGGAAAAGAGCTTTACAGTGATTATTTAGACCAGCTTAGATTTGAGTTTGTGGGACATCCCCTTTTGGATATTGTTAGAACCACAAAGACAGAGAAAGAGATAAAAGCAATTTTTAACATTCCTGAAGATAAAAAGCTGTTTGGATTTCTTCCGGGAAGCAGAGAGAGTGAGGTAAAAACACTTCTTCCTCTAATGCTCAGGGCAGGAAAGATTTTACAAAGGGAGATACCTGAGCTACACTTCCTTATTCCTGCTACTCCAAATGTGGAAAAACTGGTAAAAGAAGTGCTGTCAGGACACAGTCTCCCTGTATCTGTTCTTACAGAAAAACAGATAAAAAATCCTTCCTACGAGGTTATGAAACATTCTGTCTTCTCTGTAATAGCATCAGGAACAGCTACATTGGAAGCTTCTATAGTAGGTAATCCTTTCCTGCTTATTTACAAAGTATCTCCTATCACATTTTTTATCGGGAAGATGCTTGTTTCCATAGATTACTTAGGTCTGCCAAACATCATAGCAGGTAAAGAGGTGGTTAAAGAGCTGCTGCAAGAAGAGTGTAATCCAGAACAGATTGCATCAGAAAGTCTGAAATATCTGAAAAATCCACAGCTTTACGAAAAGACAAAAAAAGAGCTTCAGGAAGTAAAATCTGCCCTTGGAGAAAAGGGAGCTTTAAAAAAAACAGCCCAGATTATAAAGGATTACTTAGAGTCTGTACCAGGAAAGTAGTATAACTCCCACATAATCTCTCCCCGGTCGCAGTTAACAAAGTTGTCTAATTCACAGTAAGTAAGGACAATCTGTCCGATGGTTATATCCTTAATCAACTTTCTCTCTGGTATATTCCCCACATAGGTTACACACTTTTTGTCCTGCTCAATAGGTTCTAACTTTATATCGTAGTAGCCTTTTAGATACTTTCTTTCAGCTAAAATAAACTCTAAAGGACATTTTTCCCCATTAATTTTCAGAATAAACTTTCCTGGCAGATTTACCATCTTCACAGGATTTTTCTTAAAGTAGAAAAATTTACCAAAATACACATTTTCTCCCAATATTATTATTCTTTCTGAACTGCGGAAAAATGGCTGACCATAGGAAAAACCAATTATTATTATAAGAAAAATAAAATATTTCAAAAATCTCACCTTACACCTCCTTTATTTTTAAATATGTAAAAAAATCAGACCGTTATCAACGGTATCTGTAATAGCTCTGCGGAATTGAGTCTGTAATCTCCCTTGAGAATTTTTTCACAAGATTAAGGACAGCCTTTTCTAAAGGGATTTTACTGCTTAAGGCAACACCACCGACAGCCCCTCCTTCATCAAAAGCACCTTCCCCAAATAACAGATTCCATCTGGTAAACTGCCCCTCTCCTTTAAGAGAGTTTACAACCCTTCCTGTTCTTACATCAATAAGTTTAACAATCATCTGTATGTAGCTTTTTTTGAACTCAAGAAGACCTCCCGTTATATGTTGCCTTCCACCTTCCTTCCACGGCAATAAAACAGGAACAAAAAAAGTTGTGCTGTCTGGCTTTACAGAAGTGATTGCTCCAGCAATAAGAATATCTGCACCTTCAAGAAGTCCAGAAGGAACTGCATTTTTTACATCAACAATACCTGACTGACTGAGTAAAATCTCTCCTTTTATATCCTCAAGACCTTCTCCTCTCTCCAGTATAATAAACCTGTTTGACGAGACAAGCTCATTCATAAGTAAATCCCTTACAGCTGAAGCAAGTTTTTTATCACATCTATTAGCTTTGCAAAAAACAACCACAGAAAGCCTCGTTTTGGGTCCTTCGTATCTGACTGTTTCGTTAAACCTTTTTCCTGATGTTTCAGTGGAATGCTTTATTCCGGAACAGGAAAAAGCAAACACAAAAAGAAAAAGTATAAAAAATCTCATCTAATCCTCCAACCTATTTATTTTATAATATTTTCCCTTCAGGAAAATATAAGGAGTCCTATGGAATACAAGTTTTTACTCTCTTACTTGATGGTTATTACTGCCCTTTATTATGCCTATCGGGAGCAGCTGGGCATAGAGAAAACCCTGCTTATTAACTCTATAAGGGCATTTGTTCAGTTGCTTTTCTTAGGTTATATCCTGACATTTATTTTCAGATTAGACAGTCCTTTTGAGCTGTCTGGCATTCTGTTTTTTATGGTTTTGTTTGCTTCTTACACAGCACAGAGCAGAGTTAAACTGAAAGAGAAAGGTTATATGACAGCGTTTTTAACCATTCTTATAAGTTCATCTATTGTTATAGCATCCCTTTTGATTTTTGGTATTGTTAGCTTCAAGCCTAACGAGATTATTCCTGTTGGAGGAATGATAATAGGAAATGCCCTCAATGTCTACACTATTGCTGTTGACAGAATGAAGGGAGAAGCGGAAAACAGCATAGAGCTTATTGAAAACATTATAGCTCTTGGAGGAAGGTTAAAAGATGCTTTCAGTCTGATAGGAAAAAAATCTGTAAAAGCTGCGCTGATACCTGTCACAAACATGCTACAGACTGTTGGGATTATACATATTCCCGGCATTACTACAGGTATGCTTATTGCAGGAGCTGACCCTTTTGAAGCAGTATCTTATCAGCTTGCTATAATGTATATGATGGTTGCTGTTGCAATGCTTACAGGAATACTTTCTGTCAGGTTTGGCTATAATAAAATTTTAAGGACGGTAAAACAGAGCTGATGGGGATTATATACAACATTTTTTATGCTTTAGCCCTTACTGTGTATCTCCCTGTTTTTATTTTTTTGACGAAGAAAAGAGGATACTCTCCAGACCTTAAAGACAGATTTGTCCTGCATAAAAGAGAAAACAGAAATGCTGTATGGTTTCACTGTGCCAGTGTTGGAGAGCTAAACGTTGCAAGACCTCTTATTGAATATCTAAAAAGAGAAAATAAGATACTGATTACAGTTTCATCTCCACGGGGAAAAAAGTATGCAGAAAAAACTTACCCTTTTGCAACAGTAAGAACAGTCCCTTTTGATTTGTCTTTTTTAATAAAAAGATTTGTCAGGATACACAGACCATCTACTCTTATTGTTGTTGAAGGGGAGCTGTGGTTCAACCTTATAACTGTAACATCAAAATTTATCCCTGTTATATCTGTAAACACCCGTATCTCCCCTTCCTCCTACAGAATTTACAGGAAAATAAAACCTTTTTACGCAAAAATATTAAACAGCTTTTCCCTTCTTATAGTCAGAACAGAAACAGACAGAAACTATTTAAAGGAATTTGTAAAAGATAAAAACAAGATAGTTATGTGTGGAGACCTGAAATTTGTTTCTTCAAAAAGTGCAAAAACTGTCAATATTAAAAAGGAAGGAAAACTGCTCATCGCAGGAAGCACTCACTTTCCTGAAGAGGAGATAATACTGAAAATCTTTAAAAATCTCAAAAAGGAGTTTCCAGACCTGAGACTTATAACAGCACCAAGACATTTAGAAAGAGTCCCAGAAATTATAAAACTTGCTGAAGAAAATAATCTCACCTACAGCCTCAGGACAGAAACAGACCAGTTAAAAACAGATGTTTACATACTTGACACTGTGGGAGAGCTTTCTGGATTTTACAGGTATGCCGATGTTGTTTTTGTGGGGGGAACATTTGCTCCTGTTGGAGGGCACAACATTTTAGAAGCTATCTTAGAAAACAGACCTGTTGTTATAGGCAAAAGCCACCATAAAATAAAAGATACAGTGGAACAGATTATAAGAACAGGTTTCTTAAAGACTGCCTCAAATGAAGAAGAGTTAGAAAAACATATAAGAAGCTTCCTTATAGAAAAACCCCCCGAGATAGATTTTTCAGAAATCTCCGAAAAGGTATACAGATGTTACATTAATAACCTGAAAGGAGTGATATATGGAGATAATAGATAGAGCCTTATATTTTTACCAGATGGAAATCAGCGACTACACCACCTATCTCGAGATATCAAAATCTGTCAAAGACAGTAAACTTTCAGAAAAGATAAAAAATATTGCCCTTATGGAGAAAAAACATGCCATCTTCTGGAGAGAGTTTTTAGAAAGCAGGGGTATCACAGAACTTACCCAAAAAAAGCCTTATTTAAAAATACGGTTTATGAAACTCCTCTCTAAAATTTTCAATCCTGCTTTAGTAATATCCTTTTTTGAACTTGGAGAGTCTGGAACAATAAAGGAGTATTACAGATTTTCAAAAACAGAAAATCTGTCTGAAGAAGAGAAAAAAAATCTTAAAAGCATCATATTAGACGAAATAGAGCATGAGACTTTTTTTGCAAAACAGATAAATAAAAAAGGTCTGTCTAATGTGAGAGATTTTGTTTTAGGTATGAATGATGGTTTAGTTGAGATACTTGGAGCTGTTGCAGGTCTTTCTGCTGTTTATCTAACACAGCCAGTTATTGTAGGTGTATCAGGGCTTATTGTTGGTGTTGCAGGAGCACTTTCTATGGGAATAGGAGCTTTTATATCTGTTCGCTCCCAGAGACAGGTAAATCAGGCACAGAAAGAGCAGATGGAGATAATATTTGACGTTTCCCCAGAAAGGGCTGTTCAGGAATACAGGGAGCGTTTAATCCAGTCAGGGGTTGTTGAAGAGATAGCACAGGAGATTTCATCAAAAATCGGCAAAAACAAAGAAGCTATATCAAAACTCCTTATAGAAGAAACAGAGGAAAATGAAATAAGGTCTGGACTGTTTACAGGAATTGCCTATCTGTTTGGTGTATTTTTTCCTGTTATTCCCTTCTTTTTCGCTCCAACTTCATATGTTGCTCTCCCCTTTTCTGTTCTCTTTGCAGGAATTGTCCTTACAGTAGTTGCTGTGATAATTTCTGTATTGTCTGGAATAAGCGTAAAGAAAAAAGTGATAGAGATGGTAATCTCTGCATTTACAGCAGCAGGAATTGCTTACGGCTTTGGTTCCATTATGCAGTCAATATTTGGAATTAATCTATAAAGGAGATAGCCATGCCTTACAGTATGACAGGTTTTGGTTATGCAGTGGAAAGCTTTTGATGAATACGAGATTGAGGTGAGGATAAAATCCCTGAATAATCGGGGAATAGATATCTCAGTTAAAGGCCCTAAAGAACTTTTATTTTTCATTGATTTAGATGTAAGAAACACCATAAAATCCTTTTTTGAAAGAGGTAGTTTTCAAACTTTTATCAACATCAGATACACACAGCCAAAACTCCTTCTAAACGAAGAGAGTCTTAAACTTGCCGTCCAGAGCGTAAAAGAGCTGATGGAAAAAATAGGCCTATCTCCCAGCGATGACAAGATATACGAAATCTCTGCAGGCCTGTCATCAGAATTTGAAGAAGAAACTATAGACCTCCAGTTAAAAGAGAGGATTTTACAGACATTAAAAAAAGCCTGCAACTCTCTAAAAGAAGAGAGAAAAAAAGAAGGAGAAAAACTTATTCAGGACATATCTGAAAGGCTGAAAATAATTGAGGAAAACCTTGAATACATAAAGAAGGAAAAAGACCAGATATTAGAAAAAGCAAAAGAGAAAATCACAGAAAAAGTGAAAGAGCTTTTGGGAGAGGAATACTCAGAAAGGGCATTTATAGAGGCAACTCTTCTATCAGAAAAGATGGACATAACAGAAGAGATAGTCAGATTACAGTCTCACATACAGAGATTTAAAGAGTTATTAAAGTCTGAAAAAGCAGTTGGAAGGAAGATGGATTTCCTCTGTCAGGAGATGCATAGGGAGATAAACACGATGGGAAATAAAATGCCAGACTTCTCCTCCTATACAGTAGAAATGAAAACACAGCTTGAAAAAATAAGACAGCAGGTTCAGAATATAGAGTGATGAGGATTCTAATAGTATTAATATCAGCTCTGTTAATATCTGCCTGCTCCAAAACATACGATCCTCTGTCGGGAAAAGAGGTTTATACCTTACTTCCTACTGAAGAAGAGATTAAAATCGGTAAGATGTATGTTCCTCTTGCTATAGAACAGAACGACGGTAGATATCCAGACAGAGCAGTCCAAAATTACATATCAGAGTTAGGAAAGAAGATTTCAAAACATACACCAAGGAGGCTTAACTACCAGTTTTATGTTGTAAACACTGGAGCAGTAAATGCATTTGCACTGCCGGGAGGTTTTATATTTGTAAACAGAGGGCTTATACTTGCCCTTGAGGAAGAGGACGAGCTGGCAGGAGTTTTGGCACACGAACTTGCCCACGTCAATGCAAGACACCATGCCAGATTTTTAGAAAAGATATACGGTATGAATATCCTTCTGTCTGTGGCAGGAATATTCGCCTATCAGACAAGATACGGGGATGTCCTGATGCAGTTTGGAAAGATAGGAGCTCAGCTTCTGTCTTTGAAGTGGAGCAGAGAACACGAAACGGAAGCAGACAGATTTGGAGTAAAGTTTGCCTATAATTCAGGATATGACCCGAGAGGACTGCTGAAAACATTTGAGATATTTAAGAAGTTAGATAAAGTAAAACAACCTGAGTGGCTTTTAACGCACCCTCTACCTGATACAAGGATAAAAAATGTTAAAAAACTGATATCACAGCTTGACCTTAGCAAACCTCTGAAAAAGGACAGCCCCACCTTCCATGAGATAAAAGAAAAACTCCAGAAAACAAAACAGTCTTATGAGTTATACTACAAAGCTATTGAAAAACTGAAAAAAAATAAAAAGATTGCGGCACTTAACCTCCTGAACAAATCCATACAGCTCTATCCAGATAACAATGCAGCCCTTTCCATGAAGGCATTTCTCCTCCTTGATGAAGAGCAGTTCAGGGAAGGGACAGAGCTTGCTGTTAGAGCCTGCAGACTGGACAACATGTTTTTCAGACCCCACTTTTTTGCAGGATATGGATATTTCAAGCTGAAAAAATATAAAGAAAGCGCAAAATACTTAGAGAGGGCAAGGGAGCTTATTCCAGATTTTCCAGATGTTTACTACTTTTAGGCAGAGACTACGAGGCTTTAGGGCAGAATACCTGAAGCGGTAAAAAACTACAGAAAAGCTCTACAGCTTACAGACGGCAAAAGAGGCTGGGAAAAGGACGCCCAGAAACGCCTCCAGAGACTAACAGGATATTAAGGGTAAAGCTGTTCCCCTGTTTCCGGATCGTATATAAATATGGCTTTTATGGGACATGCCTCTGCTGCCCTAAAAATTTCTTCCTCCTCTTCAGGTGTTAGGTCTAATATCACTTCCTGTCTTTTTACCTGCTGGGTTTTCTCCATAACTTCCTCTTTTGGTTTTCCCGGTTCTAAAATAACAGCCTTGTGTCTTTTGTCTAACTCTATATACTTAGTCTCCTCTGCACAGGGACCTATACCTTCGCATATTGTTCTATCAACAACCACTTTCAGCTTTCCCATAGATATACCTCCTTCAGCTTCGTTGAAATAGATTATAATTGATTTATCAAATCTTACAAAGAGTTAAATCATAATGAAAAATCTTGTTTTATCTATACTGGCAGGTTTTTTAATATCTCTGTCCTTTCCTGACTTTTTTATCCCTTTTGCCTATTTAGGAGGTTTTTTTATACTGCTGTGGTTTATTTATGGAGAATTTTCCTTCAAAAAGTCTATACTTTTTGTTTTTACTACAGGATTTTCTTTCAGTGTGTTTTCTTTTTACTGGATTGTTTTTGCAATAAGCTACTACGGAGATGTTAATCTATTAGTATCCGTGCTGCTTTTTGTTTTATTTGGAATTTCCTTTTCACTTTTCCAGTTTGTTCCGTTTGGAGCTTTTATGCATATAACAAAAAAACACAGATACTCCATATTTTTAGCTCCTTTTGTCTGGGTTGTTTTGAGAGCTTTTGAGAGAATACATACCATTTTCAGGCTTTCCATGGAATCTGATGGGATATACACTCTCCTACATTAATCCTGCTGCCCAGATAACATCTGTAACAGGTATCTACGGTCTGTCTTTTTTAGCTGTATTTTTTGCTATATCTGTTTTTCTGTTCTTTATAAATAGGAATTTTATCCCTGCTCTTTAATTTCTATCATCCTGTTTGCTGGAATTTACATATGGGGAGATTACCGAATAAACAGCTATACTGACACAGGAATTGGTAAAAATATAGCTGTTATTCAGGGAAATATAACGGAAGATGTCAAATTAGACAGCAGTAAAAGATTAGAAGTGATAGATAAATACCTCTATCTGATAGAAACAGCATCAAAGTATGATGTAGATTTGATAATCCTTCCAGAATCTGCCATCCCTGTATATCCACTGTATCAGGAAGAAGATGTTTACAGAGCTTATTTTTTTGAAAAACTAAAAAAATACAAAAAAGCCCTTTTGTCTGGCTTTGACAACATTCATTACCAGAATAACAGATTAATCCTCCATAACTCTGTTTTTTTATACGATGAAAATGGTAAAATGGTTAATGTTTACAACAAGATAAAGTTAGTTCCTTTTGGAGAATATGTCCCTTTTCCTTTTGGTATTTTCAGATCTTTATTTCCCTACCTTGAAGGTTATGATTTTATGCCAGGAGAAGAAAAAAGTATCTTACAGTTTAAAAAGTTCAAGATTATCCCCCTCATATGTTTTGAAGCCATATTCCCTGATTTTGTTGCAGATTTTTCAAAAGAAGGAAATCTAATAGTAAATATCACAAATGATGCATGGTTCGGCAGAACATCTGCACCCTTTCAGCATTTTGAAATGGCAAGAATAAGGGCTATAGAAACAGGAAGATATCTGATAAGAGCAGCAAATACAGGTATTTCTTCTGTTATTAACCCTGCTGGAGAGATAAAAAGCTCCTTAAATCTGTTCGAAGATGGAATAATTTTAGAGAGAGTTTATCTAATTGACAGAGAGACATTCTGGGCAAAACACCATTACAAAATCAAGCTGTTATTTATTATACTTTTTACTGTTTTTCACTGGATTTATACTGAGAAAGGATAAAGAGATAAAGAACCATAACACAGGAAGTGATGAACACATTAGTTAATCTGATGAAAAATGTTTTAGGAGAGGGGCTGTTAATCTTGTTTTAAATAAACTTGGCAATAATGTGTCAGGAAGGATCTCGATGTTTGCATTTGCAGATGGAACACAAGTTATTGGGAGAAAAAGGTGGATTTTCCTCCATGAGACAGCTTGGTAGGGAGATTGCAAAACATCTGATGTCAGAAAACCCTAAGGAAGAGTGGGAAAGCATTTTAGAAAATGCCCTTACAGAGTTTGGATTTGCAAGGATAGAAAAAAGCATACATATGACTGTGTTTTTACGAGATATTAGATAAAAACAATCTCAGACCTATAGAGCACTCTGTCTGCTGGGCTGGTTGAGGGATTTATTGAAGTACTTGTCAAAGAGATGGAAAACGCAAAAGGCATTAAGTGGGTTGAGAGGAATTATGAAAAAGAAAAATGTAGATTTGACTTTATCTTCTGAGGTTGAAAAAAAATTCAAACAGTCATATAATATTAGCCTCTTATGGAGGGTGTAGCTCAGATGGCAGAGCACAAGGTTGTGGCCCTTTGGGGTCAGACAGGGTTCCAAGAATCCCGTCACCCTCCCTTTATGTCCCTTATTGGATAACGCTCTATGATTGTAGAAGATTTCAAAGGTGTCATTGTCAAAAACTATTTTGTCTACGAGGTGTTTCAGAAGCTGTCTTACTCTTTTGTTTTCCTTTAGTCAAGAAATAGTCTATTGTTTGTTTAATTTTCTGTTTATTTCAACTTTCACCAGCTTTAATATTGTTTAACGAGTAAAGTTGTTCCTGTAATTCCTTTTTTTCTGCTTTCAGCCTGTCTATTTTTTTCTTTGCAAAGTTTTTGTCTATTATGCCTTCTGCTTATTGCGTTCATGATGTTTTCTTCTTAATTTATTATTCACTTTATTCAATGCTTTTTCTGGTATTGTTTTTCTTGTTTAGTTCTTT
>JAUZSJ010000050.1 GCA_030949555.1 Persephonella sp.
ACATCACTCCGCAGCCTTTGCTTCTGCACCCAACAAAGATAGGAACTGTCCAGAATATTGGCCTTATGGCTATGAAAGCTGAAGAGTACGGTTCTCACGACAAAACATTTTTCCCACCAGCAGATGGGAAGATGAAGGTAGTTGATGAAGACGGAAATGTTCTTATAGAGCACTGCGTAAACGAAGGAGACATATGGAGAAGCTGTATAACAAAAGATATCGCAATAAGAGACTGGATAAAACTTGCCGTAAACAGAGCAAAAGAAACAGGATATCCCATTGTTTTCTGGCTTGATAAATACAGAGCTCACGACAGGAATCTGATAGAGAAAATAAAAGAGGAGCTGCCAAAGTATGACCTTTCCGACATTGACTGGTACATAAAAGCTCCTCAGGATGCAATGAAGTTTACTCTCGCAAGGTTCAGAAATGGTGAAAACACAATAGCAGTAACAGGTAATGTCCTCAGGGACTATCTCACAGACCTTTTCCCTATCATTGAGGCTGGAACATCAGCAAGAGCACTTTCTATCGTTCCTCTAATTGCTGGCGGAGGACTGTTTGAAACAGGAGCTGGTGGCTCAGCGCCAAAACATGTTGAGCAGTTCCTGGAAAGAAAGCCACCTCAGATGGGATTCTTTAGAGAGAGTTCCTTGCATTCGTTGAATCACTCAGACATGCTTATAAACAGCTTAAAGCAGTTCATCAGGAAGAAAACCCAAGACTCCTTGTTTTAGCTGAAACACTTGATAGAGCTGTTGCAAAATATTTAGACGAAGACAAAACACCAAAAAGAAAAGTAGGACAGTTAGATACAAGAGGTTCCCATTATTACCTTGCCCCCTACTGGGCTGAAGCCCCTGGCATCCCAGGATAAAGATAAAGAACTTGCCGAGAAGTTCTCAAAGGTTTATGCAGAGCTGAAAGAGAACGAGGACAAAATCCTTTCAGAGATTGCTGCAACAGAAGGCAAACCTACTGATGTTGGTGGATGGTATCATCCTGATGATGAAAAGGCAGAAAAGGCAATGAGACCAAGTGAAACACTTAACAGAATTATCAATAATCTGTTAGAGTCTTAGTAAGATTGGATATTGTTGAGTTTAATAAACTTTACAATAAGGGACGTTTCTCCAGAAAGGGGGCGTCCCTTTTTACATTTAAAAATCCAAAATCATAGGAGGATATAAATGGCTCAACGAGGTATTAGAGAGTACGACGGAAAAAGAATCTTAGCCCAGAACTGGGAAGAGTACTTCAATGGTGCCTTCCAGTATGAGTTCAAATCAGTTCTGATTATTCCAGAAACAGACCTTGATAAAGTTCCGGAAGAATATCCATGGGTTAAAGAAACTCCCCTTGTTGCAAAACCTGACATGCTTTTCGGTAAGAGAGGTAAGTTAGGTCTGATACTTTTCAAAAAGGAAAAACCTGGTGATATTAGCTGGGAAGATGTAAAGGAATGGATAAAACAGAAGATGTCTGAAGAAGTGGAAATTAATGGAGTAAAGGGACATCTCACTCATTTTCTTGTAGAACCATTTGTTCCACATAAACCAGAAGAAGAGTATTATGTAGCCATAACAACAGATGAAGATGAGAACATTATCTATATGTCTGCTTTTGGTGGGATAGATGTTGAGGAGAACTGGGATAAGGTTGTTGAGGTTAAAATCCCCATTACAGCCTCAGATGAAGAAATAAAGAAAATAATTTCACAGAATGTTCCCGAAGATATAAAGGATAAGGAGAAGTATGCAGACTTTGTATACAGACTCTACAGACTCTTTAAAGACCTCCACTTTACATATCTTGAGATAAACCCTCTCGTTCTGGTTGGAAACAAAGTTTATCCTCTGGATTTTGTTGGAAGGATTGACGATACTGCCCAGTTTGTTGCTGGAAGAAAGTGGGGTGAGCTTGAGTTTCCAGCAGGATTTGGTAGAGATTTAACCCCAGAAGAAAAATATATCAAAGAGATGGATGAAAAGTCTGGAGCTTCTTTAAAACTAACAATACTTAATCCAGAAGGAAGAATATGGACACTTGTTGCTGGTGGTGGAGCATCTGTTGTTTATGCAGACACAATTGCGGACCTTGGAGCAGTTAAAGAGCTTGCCAATTATGGGGAATATTCAGGAAATCCATCAAGAGCAGAAACAAGAGAGTACGTAAAAACAGTGTTTGACCTTATGACAAGGAACAGGCATCCAGAAGGAGACAAAATACTGATTATAGGTGGAGCAATAGCTAACTTTACAGATGTTGCTAAAACATTTGATGGGATAATTGATGCAATGAAAGAGTATGCAGATAAACTGAAAAAAGTAGGTGTAAGAATATACGTTAGAAGAGGTGGTCCTAATTACCAGATAGGCCTGAAGAGGATAAAAGAATCTGCAGAACAGCTTGGGATACCAATAGAGGTTTACGGACCAGAAACCCATATGACAGAAATAGTTAAGAAAGCTATTGATGAAAACAAAGTAGCCTAAAAAAGGAAAATGAAGGAGGTTAACTAAATGAGCAAACCTGAATATCTTCTTTTCGACAGAAATACAAAGGCAATTTTCTGGAACTTAAACAGAAATGCTATTCAGAGAATGCTTGATTACGATTACGTTGTAGGAAGAGAACCATCAGTTGTTGCAATAGTAGCCCCTACCCAGTCAAGGAAGTTTGATAAATTTTTTACGGAACAAATGAGATAATGATTCCAATCTACAAATCTACCACAGAAGCAGCAAAAGACTTTCCAGAGGCTGATGTTCTCCTTAATTTTGCATCTTTCAGAACAGCCTATGACGTAACAATGGAAGCCCTCGAGATACCTACAATCAGAACAATAGCAATCACAGCTGAGGGTATTCCTGAGAGATTTGCAAGAACAATGAGAATAAAGGCAAAACAGATTGGAAAGTGGATTATAGGTCCTGCTACCGTTGGTGGAATTGCACCAGGAGCATTCAGAATAGCCAATACTGGGGGAACAATTGAAAACATTGTAAACTCAAAACTCCACAGGCCTGGTTCAGTAGGTCTTGTTACAAGGTCTGGAGGACTGTTTAACGAACTATCTAATGTTATAGCAAGAAATGCAAACGGCATTGCTGAAGGTATAGCAATCGGTGGAGACAGGTATCCAGGAACAGACTTCCTGGACCATATGCTCAGATACGAAAAAAATCCACAGGTCAAGTTTATGGTTCTCCTTGGAGAAGTTGGAGGAACATTAGAGCTGAGAGTTGCTGAGGCGATAAAGGAAGGAAGGATAACAAAACCTGTTATAGCATGGTGTATAGGAACAATCTCCAAGTTTTTTGGTGGAGAGGTTCAGTTTGGACATGCTGGGGCCAAAGCTGGAGCTGAAGCAGAAACAGCAGATGCAAAAATGCTGCACTGAGTGAAGCAGGTGCATACGTTCCATCATCCTTCAATGAACTTCCAGAGCTTATAAGAGGTGTTTACGAGGAACTTCACGCTAAAGGTGAGATACCTGAAATTAAAGAGCCGGAGGTTCCTCCTGTTCCAGAAGATTACGCAAAAGCTCTAAAAGAAGGGAAAGTCAGAAAACCGACAAACTTCATATGCACAATATCTGATGACAGAGGAGAAGAGGCTACATACTGTGGTGTACCTATATCTGAGGTTGTGGAGAAAGGTTACACAATAGCCGATGTTATAGGGCTTCTGTGGTTTAAGCAGAAGTTTCCTCAGTGGGCCTCCACAGTTTTTAGACATGGTTATAAAAGTTGTTGCAGACCATGGTCCTGCTGTTTCTGGTGCCCACAACACAAAGGTTACAGCAAGAGCAGGAAAAGATCTTATGTCCTCTATAGTTACAGGGATACTCACAATAGGACCAAGATTCGGTGGAGCTATTGACGGTGCTGCCAAATACTTCAAAATGGCCAAGGAAAAAGGAATGGACCCTGTTGAGTTTGTTGACTACATGAAGAAGGTAGAAAAGATACCTATCCCGGGAATCGGCCACAGAATAAAATCAACAAAAAATCCTGACAAAAGGGTTGAGCTTCTAAAGAACTTTGCTAAAGAAAACTTCCCAAGCACAGAGCTTTTAGACTACGCTTTAGAAGTTGAAAAGGTAACAACATCTAAGAAAGAAAATCTGATACTCAATGTTGACGGAACTATAGGGGTTCTTCTTGTTGACATGTTCAGGGCACTGGGATACTCAGATGAGCAGATAGATGAGCTGATAAATGCAGGTGCTTTTAACGCATTCTTTGTTTTAGGAAGAACAGTAGGATTTATCGGACACTATCTTGATGAGAAAAGACTGGACATGCCTCTGTACAGACATCCAACAGACGACATTCTTTACGACGTCAAAAGACCAGAAGAAGCATAATTTTTGGGGGGATTTCCCTTTTATAAAAATCTGCCAAAATCTTTTCTTTGCTTTCCAGTTTAGATAAATAATAAAAGGCACTGTAATAAGTAAAACCAGTCAAAACAGCTAAAAAAACAAAAAATGAGATAAAAAGAGATGTTATTAGAATCACACCTATAATAAAGTAAAACCACACTTTAGTTATCAGATTTCCCATAATTCACCAAGTTATAAACTTTAGCACAGAATTCAAGGTCTGAGGTTAGTTTTAAAGCATTATTAAGGCTGTTATGGACAACAAAAGAGCCGTGTTTTTTTACGACAACAACATGTTTTTCTGTCGTTTTAAAAAATGATGAAAGGGTTTCTGCAAGTTCAGGAGAGCCACTTGGACTGCCTACCTCAATAACCGGAACACTACCTAAAAGCAGGCCTTCCCTCGTTATCTATGGGAACAAACTCCTTGTCTACAAAAAAACTGAGAGCCACTGCATTAACAGGATGTGCATGGATAATGACGGCCTTATAATCTGTGGTCTGATATATAGCTCTGTGAACTATCAGCTCAGAAGATGCAACCCTGTCTATCTGTGATGTTTCATAAACAGGAACTTCAACAATGTCCTTCTCTGTAAGATAACCAAGCATTGCTCCCGTTTTTGTTATGAATATACTGTTTCCCTGTCTCGCACTGATATTCCCTGCATGGGAGCTTACAAGCCCTTCGTTGTATAAAACTTTTCCAGTAAATATTATCTCTTTAATTATCCTCTCCATAATCCCTCACATAAACAGACCAAAAATATGTGGCTTTCTTTTTTGGTTTTTTATTCCAGCAGGTAAAGGCAATTCTGTTCTTCCATCTCTTCAGTGGCTTCTTAATTTTAACATACAGTCTGTTTTTTTCTCTTTGTGCTTTTATCCATCCCACCTCAGATATATACACACCACAGTTTTTATAATTCTTTAGATTTTTAACTTCTGCAAAAATCTCTGGAGGATTCCTCTTCAGGTATCCTATATCCGGAGAGTGTCTGACAACAGGCAGAACCTCTGTATTCAATACCTCTTTAAAATGTTTCATCTTTGCCCAGCTGCCAACAACTGGCTGCCTGTGAATAAGCCACAGGGAAGTACCTTTGTCAACATTTTGAGGGTCTTGAGTAAAAAGTGCTACATATCCCATCTCTTTAAGAACCTGTATAAAAGGTTTTGTGTATTCCCCGTATGGGAAAGCATAAATTTTTGGAACAAAACCAAGAAGCTTTTTCAACCTCTCTTCTGCCTTTAACGTATCTTCTACTATCAGCTTCTCATAACTTTTTATGTCCATCTGGGGCATAATTTTTGCGAAATGTGTGTGTGAATAAGAATGATTTCCAAACTCCACCAGAGGATCCTTTTTCAGCCGAGAAAGCTGCTCTCTGGTGAGGTAATCAGGATACCTTCCTACACCTTCTGCATACAGAAAAACTGTAAAGGGAAAGTTGTACCTTTTAAGATTCTATAGGCTTTCATTGTTGATTTATAACCATCATCTATTGTGATAACAACTGTTTTTTCTGGTATTTCTTCTCCCCTCTGGATATAATCTACAAGTTTTGATAGATGAATTACGTTATAGCCGTTTTTCTTCAGATACTCCATCTGTTTTGTAAAATCTTTTATACTGACAGATGTTGTTGGATATCTGTCTTCCCCAAACTTATGGTATATAAAAATAGTTGCATACCCTGCATACAGGGTATTACTGATAGATGTAATCAGGAGAAATACGGCAGTTATCATACCTGTTGAGATTGTTTGTTTTAATAATGTTTTTAACCCTCTGTACATATTTTTCCCTCAGTACTGAATATTTCTCTAAATGATTTGTAAGCAAAAATGGGTCATCTGTCTGGAGCCTTACAAGTCTAAATTTTTTTGTAAGCCCATCCCCTATTTATACTATCATAGTAATCCTCGACAGACTCAAGTATATTTTTGTAGACCTTCAGGTATACATCGGCTCTTTTTGCCTTTATTTTTGAGGCATGTTCTCTATTGAATGTCCATACACCAAACAGATTGTTTGCCTGAACAAAAAATCTTGAACTTCCCCAGCCACTCTCTATTGCAGCCTGTGCAAGAACTATACTGACTGGATTGACGTTCATCTTTGTAAGAAGCTCATTAAGCCCATCTGCATTATATCTATCTAACAGCCTATCAATAATTTCCTGCTCTTCTGGAAGTATTTCTTTACCATCTTCTAATTTTTTCCTTATATATGAAACAAAAGCTCTGTGCTGTTTTAGCTCAAAGTTCTGGATAAGTACAGAAGGAAGCACCATATCAATAAACTTTTTTTTCTTCTCTTTTACAGAAAGGTTATCAAGGGATACGACCTTTGTATAAACAACAGGAACAACAGATTCACAGTTTACAGGTACGATATCAGTTATCCTGTTCACCGGTTTATATATAATTTTTATCTTCTTAAATACAAATTCCGGTTTTTCTTTTATTATCCGATTCTTTTTAATGTCAATATATGCCTGAAAAATAGATACCATCAACAGTATAATAAGCACTGAAATACCTGTCTTTTCCCTAAAAGTAAGTCTCCTGAAAAAATATCTAAACTTTCTGTAATTTCTCTTCATCTTCCCCTTACTGTATATAAACTGTTAAAAACATTATAAAATTATATGGATATATTTCATTGATAAATTTCATATTTAGAGGTTCTTATGTTCAGAGGTAAAGTGAGAAGAATCCATTTTATTGGTATTGGCGGTTCTGGAATGAATGGAATTGCTCAGGTATTACTGAATCAGGGTTTTACAGTTACTGGTTCAGACCTGAAAGAGAGTCAGACAGTTATAAACCTACGGGAGATGGGAGCAAAGGTTGTTATAGGACATTCTCCAAAAATGTTGAAGGAGCTGATGTGGTTGTTTACTCTTCAGCAGTTAAACAGGACAATCCTGAACTGACAAGAGCAAAAGAGTTAGGTATTCCTACAATTCCAAGGGGAGAGATGCTTGCTGAACTTATGAGATTCAAGTATGGTATAGCTATTGCAGGAAGCCACGGAAAAACAACAACAACATCAATGGTAGGTTCAATCTTAGGTAAAACAGGGTATGACCCAACAGTTGTTATTGGGGGAAAGTTAGAAGCCTATGGAAGTAATGCAAAGCTTGGTAGTGGAGATTTTATAGTAACAGAATCTGATGAAAGCGATGGTTCATTCCTCAGATTAACACCTACCATTGTTTCTATCAACAACATTGATGTTGAGCATATTGGCTTTTACAGAGGCATTGACGATATAAAGGATGCCTTTGTTCAGTTTGCGAATAAAGTGCCCTTTTATGGAGCTGTTGCTGTTAACATTGATGACCCAAACATAAAAGGGATAGTCAGCAGAATAGAAAAAAAGGTTATAAAGTTCGGCCTCTCAGAAGATGCAGACATAAGGGCACACAGCCTTACGATTGAAAAGGGAAGATACAGATTTAAGGTTAATGATTTTGGTGAGATACATCTCTCTATACCGGGAAAACATAATGTTTATAATGCTCTTTCTGCTATATCTATATCATATAGAATTAGGAGTTCCTTTCTGTGTTGTAAAGGAAACATTGGAAAACTTTAAGAACGCAAACAGAAGATTCGAGATAAAATGCATGGATAGCGTTATAGTTATCGATGATTATGCCCACCATCCTACAGAGATAAAAGCAACAATAAAAGCAGCAAGAGATATGTTTCCTCAGAGAAGACTGGTATCTGTTTTTCAACCCCACAGATATTCCAGGCTGTTTTCTCTTTATGAGGAGTTTGTTGAATCATTTGATATGACAGACATTGCCGTAATAACGGAAGTTTATCCAGCAGGGGAAAACCCTATAGACAGTGTGAGTGGGAATAAACTTGCAAAAGATATCGCAGACAGGAAAAAGACAGTTTCCTACTATGGGGAAAACTTTCAGGAAATTATGAATCTTCTAAAAAGTATAATAAAAAATGGTGATGTTATCCTTGTCATGGGTGCAGGTAACATAACAAAAATTTCTGATATGTTATGCAGAAATCATAAAAAAGATAGAGGAAAAGCAGTATGAGGTTCGGATTCGTAAACGAGGAAAATATGTCTCTTCTGACAGACCTATATGAACTTACAATGGCACAGGTCTACTTTAAAAAAGGGATGAACAAAACTGCTATCTTCGATTTTTATACAAGAAAGGTAGAAAACAGGTCTTACCTTATCAATGCAGGTCTTGAACAGCTCTGTATACTACCTGCTTAATCTGAAATTTACAAAAGAAGATGTAGATTATCTCCGTTCAACAGGACTGTTTGAAGAAGATTTCCTAAAATATCTGAAAAATTTCCGTTTTACAGGAAATTTATATGCAGTAGATGAAGGGGAAGTTATATTCCCGGACGAACCTATTGTTCAGGTTGAGGCCCCTTTGATAGAAGCTCAGGTTATAGAGACATTTTTAATAAATACTCTTCAGCATCCTATCTTAGTTGCAACAAAGGCTATGAGATGCTACTCAGTTGCAGGAGGAACTGTTTTGGTTGATTTTGGTCTGAGGAGGTCTCACGGAACAGATGCAGGAATGAAGGCCGCAAGAGCTTCCTATATTGGAGGTTTTGCAGGAACCTCTAACGTCCTTGCAGGGAAAGAATATGGTATTCCTGTATTTGGAACAATGGCACACTCTTTTATATTAGCCCACAAAGACGAGATTGAGGCATTTATTGATTTTGCTACTGTCTATCCTGAAAATGCCGTTCTGCTTGTTGATACCTATGACACTGTCGAAGGCGTCCACAATGCTGTTAAAGCAATGAAAATGGTGGGTTTTAAACATTTCAAAGGTATACGATTAGACAGTGGAGACCTTCTCTCCCTTTCAAAAATATCCAGAGAAATATTAGACAGGGAAGGTTTTAAAGATGCTATCATTGTGGCAAGTGGAGGGATTAATGAGTATAAGATAAAAGAGCTCTTAGACAGTGGTGCTCCTATAGATGGATGGGGAGTGGGGACAGAGTTAGTAGTTTCAGCGGACCTTCCATATCTTGATTGTGCTTATAAACTTGTTGAGTATGATGGAAGGCCTGTTATGAAGTTCAGCACAAAAAAGAAAACCCTTCCCTACAAAAAGCAGATTTACAGGATTTACGAGGAAGGATTAATAAGAAAAGATGTGATAACAAGGTATGATGAAAAGATAGATGGAGGGAAACCTCTTCTGAATAAATATATTGAAAATGGCAGGCTTATAAAAGAATTACCCTCTCTGAAAGATATAAGAGAAAAAGCAATAACGAGTTTTAACAGCCTTCCTGAGAATATGAAAGATATAAACAGAGCTGTTCACCTGTATCCTGAAATCAGCAAAACCATAGAAAAAACGGTAAAAGAGCTTGAGAAGAAACACCTGAAGGAGAAAAAGAGATGAGGTCTGTTATTTTTTTTGTTTTTTCTTTAATGCTATCTTTTTCTTACGGAAAACCTGTTATTCTATACCACAGTAAAACCAATCGCTGACATTATCTCTCAGATAACAGGAAATAGCGTCCACTACATAATACCTCCGGGAATATCTCCCCACATATATGAGATAAAACTTTCTTCTCTAAAAGGCATTTATAATGCTGACCTTTTCGTTTACATTGGTTCTGGGGAGCCTTATATGGAAGGACTGCTTCAATCTATACCTGAAGAAAGAAAAGTCAGACTGTTAGACATCAAAGGATTGCATATCATAGAAGATGAAGACCATCATCACAAACACCCTGCCGTCTGGCTTGACCCTGACAACGCGACTGTTATAGCACAGAGTCTCACAAAAAAGCTGGGACAGATTGACCCTGAAAATAAAAAAAAATATGAAGAAAAATTAAAAAAATTTATGGAAAAGATAACAGAGCTAAAAAATTACGGTTTAAAAAAAATTGGCAGCTTAAAAACTAAAAAGTTTATCTCATATCATTATGCATGGCCTTACTTTACAGAAGCATTTGGTTTAGAGTATGCAGGAGTCATTGAGATGGGGCACGGCAGAGAGCCTACTCCCAAGCATCTGATAAACATCATTAACACAATAAAAAGATATAGAATCAAATCAATATTTGCCTCCAGGCAGTTTTATAACGGAAAATATATCAGACTTATAAAAAGCAGTGTGAATGTTAAAGTTATATTTTTAGACCCATTTGGCATAAATAGAGGATACATTGATATGATGAAGCACAACATTGATATGGTTTACAAAGGACTTTCTCAGTAGGTGTATTCACACTCAAAATCTTTTGTTTCAGGTTGAAGGGTTATATGGTTTATACCTTCAGCCTCTAATCTTTTTCTTATTTCTATCACAATACTGTCAAACTTTTCAATGTCCACATCCTTTTCCAAAACAAGATGAGCAGACAGATATATATCTTTAGAAGACAGTGCCCATATGTGTATATCATGAACGCCGCATACCTCTGGATTTTCTAATATTATATCTTTTATCCTGTTTACATCTATCTCGGCAGGAACAGATTCCATTAAAATCATGTAGCTTTTTTTCAACACAGGAATGGTCTCCTTCAGTATGTAAAGGCTGAAAAGTATTGATATAAGAGGGTCAACCCAGTTAAGTCCGTAAAAATATATAACAATCCCACCTATAACAACACCAAGGGAAATTCCTGCATCGCTGAGGAGATGAAGATAAGCAGCTCTTATATTAAGGTCTTCGTGTTTTTCGTCATTGTGCTCGTGTCCGTGAAAACCAAGAAGCCATGCAGAAAATGCATTTATAACAAACGCTACGGCACCCATAACAATAACATAAACGCTCTCCACCTCAACAGGCTCAAAAACCTTCCAATACTGGATATAATTATGAGAAATATAGCTCCAAGTAAGAATGCAGAATTTATA
>JAUZSJ010000051.1 GCA_030949555.1 Persephonella sp.
AAAAGGGGAAAGGGAACTGGTGGAAAAAAAATAAGGGTGAAAAGAAAAGGAAGAAAAGGAAAAAAGAGTGGTGGAAGTAAAAGGATGCATAAGAAGGAAAAAAGAAAATTCATTTTCAACTTTTCAAAGGTATAAAAAAAAAAAAGAAAATAGAAAAAGGGTAGAAATAAAAGAATTGTAAGGTGGAAGAAGAAGGGAAACAGGAAGGTTTAAGATTTTTAGCTCTAACTCCTTAAAAGTAAAGTCCATGCTTCTGTTTTTATTTTGTAGTGGAAACCTACAGGATAGTGGTATATCTCTTTTATTCCATTTATGACAGCCTGAGATATTAGTTCTATCTGCTGTGTTCCTATTACAAGGGGTCTGTCTTTCCTTGCAATACCTATTTTTTCTCTTGCTATTTCGTAAGTTGTTTCTCCAAGTATATGGGTGTGGTCAAGAGATACGTTTGTTATTATAGATACCTCAGGATACACAACATTTGTTGCATCCCATCTTCCTCCCAGACCAACCTCAAGAACAGCAATGTTAACATCTTCGTCTGCAAAATATCTGAAGGCAATTAGTGCTGAAGCTTCAAAATAAGAAAGTTCATACCTTTCTATTACAGGTTTTAGCTCTTTTATATACTCTTCAAGCTGTAAGTCTGATATGTTCTCCCTGTTTATCTGCCATCTTTCGTTTTCTTCAATCAGATGGGGGGAAGTAAACAGTCCTGTTTTAAAGCCATGTTTTCTAAACAGAGACTCTAAAAAGGCAGCTGTTGAGCCTTTACCGTTTGTTCCAGAGATAAGTATAGATGGATACTTTCTATGGAGATTTCCTGTATCCTTCAGGGCGTTCCGTATTCTATCTAATCCTGATTTTATGTCAAAAACCTTTCTGTTAAACAGACTGAACAGTTTCATTTTTTCTGTAACCATAAAAGTAGATAATTATTCCTACAGCAACCATTCCTAAGGTGATAATCTGATTCCAGGTCAGCCCTATGTGTGGAATAGGAGGTGTAACTCCTCTCCAGAATTCAAGAAGAAACCTTTCTAACCCGTACAGAATAAGGTAAAGGGAAAATATCTGACCGTCAAATCTCTTTTTTCTGTAGATAAAAAGCAGAAATAAAAATATTAAAAAGTTCCCCACGGCCTCCGCCGGCTGTGTAGGATAGAGGGGAATACCTGCAGGTGCAGAAGAATGTTCATGATGTGGAAATGTTATGGCAAAATCCTTAAAAGGTGAATCTGGAGGAACAGGTTTTCCATAGCAGCACCCTGCTGCTGTGCAACCAACTCTTCCTATGGCATGCCCTACTATTATAGATATTCCTGCAACATCTCCAGCTTTTAAAGGTGAGATGGAATACTTTTTTAGTAAAATCAGTAATACTGAAGCACCTCCTATAAAAGCTCCAAACCAGTCTATCCCTCCTTTCCACACTGCTACGTAATCAAAAAAGCTTTTAAACTGGTCTGGATGTTCCAGTATGTAGGCAATTCTTGCTCCAACTATTCCCCCTATAATTGTGAAAGTAAACAGGTTATCTATCTTCTTTGTGTCTATCTTTTCTCTTTTTCCAAAGTATAGAGCTGTCAGGTAGGAAACTATAAGGCCTAAAGCAACAAGAACTCCATATGTGTGCACAGTAAAATCACCAATTTCTATAAGGTCTGGAAACAATTCTGCCTCCTATTTTGCTTTTGCAAGCTCCTTTCTTTTTTTCATGTATCGGTCTAAAACTATTCTCCTTTTCACAGGGGAAAGATAACTGATAAATGGTATTCCGTTAATGTGGTCTATTTCGTGCTGAAGGACAACAGATAAGAAGTTTTCCTGCTTTAATCTCTATATCTTTCCTTCCATATCTTTTGCTTTTACCACAACCTTTTCAGCCCTTGGTATTGTTATCTGAACCCCGGAAAGCTTAGACATCCTTCTGTTGATTCTATCTCCCCTTCTTTCTTAACTATCTCAGGATTTACCAGCACCATCTGAACCCCTTCTTCACCTTCTTGCTGGTCGTACTTTTTTGTGTTTGTGTCTATAACAATAATCTGGTACGGTATTCCAATCTGGTTTGCTGCAAGACCAATCCCTTCAAGCTGATACATCTTTTCAAACATTATATTAACGTACTCCTTCAATCTTTCGTCAAAAAAGTCAACCTCTTTCATCTTCTGCTTAAGTATTCTGTCAGGCCATGTCCTAATTTCGTATACCATTTTCATACCTCTATATATCTAACTTTTTCTTTCAGTTTTTTAACAGCTTCTGCAGGATTTTCCGCCCCAAAAATGGAACTTCCTGCTACAAATATGATTACTCCGGTTGAAGAAACCTCTCTAATGTTATCCTCTTTTATTCCACCATCAATCTCAATTAATATATCCGTCCTTCCTGTTTCTTCCATAAGGATTTTCAGCTTTTTTACTTTCTCCAATGTTTGAGGTATAAATTTCTGTCCACCAAAACCGGGATTAACAGACATGATGAGAACATAATCAATGAAGTGTATAATCTCTTCTAATGTATTAACTGGAGTTGCAGGATTCAGCACAACCCCTGCTTTTGCTCCAAGACTTTTTATTTTTTCTACCAGTCTATGGGAATGTATAGTTGCATCCATATGGAAGGAAATCATGTTGACCCCTGCTTTAACAAAATCCTCCACATATTTTTCAGGTTCCACTATCATAAGGTGGGCATCAAATGGTAAATCTGTTATTGGCCTTATACTCTCTACGACAGGTATTCCAAAGGTTATGTTCGGAACATATCTGCCGTCCATTATATCAAGATGAATGATATCGGCCCCCCTTCTTCCACCTTTTTAATCTCATCTCCTAATTTTGAAAAATCTGCCGA
The DNA here is from genome assembly GCA_030949555.1 of Persephonella sp. Classification (GTDB taxonomy): domain Bacteria; phylum Aquificota; class Aquificia; order Aquificales; family Hydrogenothermaceae; genus Persephonella_A. The sequence continues at coordinate 2,860 of JAUZSJ010000051.1, forward strand.
AAGTATTGAGGGGGCTATTAATTTTATTTCAGACAAGATAAACACCTCCCCTTTTTAAGCTTAGATTAAAATATTAGCATACAATAGAGGAAAACTATTATGAGAAATTTAAGGGTTGAAATTCCCGCAAGATGTTTCACATTTTTGGTACCCTTTCTCTCCTTATCCCATTATACCTGTGGGGTAAACTGTCTGTTGTTTTGATAACGGGAGTTATAATTATAGTCTCTGCTACCTGTTTCTATGCTCAGGGTAAAAAACAGATGGACAGACTGGTTCTGGAAAATTGTCTTTCTTTTAGAAAGGGAAGAAAATCTGAAAACTGTTCCAGGTAAACAGGCTTTCTCTCTGTCTGCTGGTATCTGCCTGACTGCACTACTTTTTCAGTGAAAATATTCTGGAAGTAGCGATAGTTACTACTGCTGTATATGACGGTGTTGCCACAATAATAGGACTTCTCTGGGGTAAACATAGACTGCCTAACGGTAAATCTGTTGAAGGAAGTACAGGAGGTGTTCTGATAAATAGTTTATTTTTATCTTTTCTTATACCTGTTTTTTACAGTCTGTTGGTTTCTACCTTTTCTGCCTTTATTGAAAATATCTCCTCTAACAGAAGGTGGTATACAGATGATAACTTTTTGATTCCTCTACTGACAGGAATGTTCTGTTATTTTTTACAGATTCCAGCCTAAATCTCTAAGTTTTTGCTTTCCTTCAGATGAAATCTTTTCTGTGTTCCACGGCTCGCTAAAATCCATGTTAACCGATATTTCTTCAAGACCTGGAAAATGTCTGTGAAGGGTTTTTATAACTGTCCTTATTATGTATTTTTCTAAAGGACACTGGGGTGTTGTAAGGGTCATAGTCACTTTCAGCCTGTTATCATTAATGTTTATAGATTTTACAAGCCCTAAATCTACAATATTAAGTGGAATTTCTGGGTCATAAACCTCTTTTAAAGCATTTATAACATCTATCTCTGTCATTACTCAGTCTCTATAAACTATCTTTCCATTGAAAAAGGTATACTTTACCTTCCCTATCAGCTTCCTTCCAAGGAGAGGTGTGTTTTTGCTTTTGGATTTTACTGTTTCTTCGTTCACTTCCCAGCTTTCTGCAGGGTCAAATATTGTTAGCTCTGCCTTTTTCCCTTCTTTTATCTGGGGAGGTTCTATACCAATCTTTTTAGCAGGATTTATGGACATTACCTCAACCAGTCTGTCTAACCCAAAATACTCTTTCTTTACCAGCTCAAGGATTATGGGAAGTGCAAACTGGAGTCCAATCATTCCTGGAGGACAGTGGCTGTGCTCTAACATCTTTTCTTGATGGGCATGGGGGGAGCGTGGTCTGTTGCTACAATCTCTATAATTCCTGATGCCAGTGCCCACCTCAGTGCTTCAATATCTTCGTGTTCTCTGAGAGGTGGAGAGACCTTCGCTTTACAGTCAAAGTCCAGCCATTCCTCATCTGTCAGGTAAAGGTGATGGGGTGTCACCTCTGCTGTTACCTTTGCTCCCATTGCTTTAGCCCATGTTATGATTTCAACACCAACCTTTGTTGACAGATGGCATATGTGAACAGGCATTCCTGTATGCATAGACAGAACGCAGTCCCTTGCCACCATTGTATCTTCAGCTTCCGGTGGTAGAGGGGGAAGTCCTAATGCTGCTGATATTTCTCCTTCGTGGGCTACACCGTCCTGAGAAAGGTTTATGTCTTCACAGTGATTAGCAATAAAACTTCCTATAGAACCTGCATACTCCATAGCTTTGCGCATCAGATGTGCATTGTAAACGGGAGCTCCATCATCTGTAAAGTAAACAGCTCCTGCATCTTTGAGGAGCCACATCTCAGTGAGCTCTTTACCTTTTCTACCTTTTGTTACTGCTGCAGCAGGTAGAACTCTGCACAGTCCAACCTCTTCTCCCTTTTCTATTACATATCTGACGAGGGATGGCTCATCAATGGCCGGCATCGTGTTGGGCATACATACAACTGTGGTGTAACCTCCTGCTACAGCGGAAAGGCTACCTGTGTATATATCTTCCTTATATGTCTGTCCCGGGTCTCTGAAATGAACGTGAATATCTGTAAAAGAAGGGGTTATTACCATATTCTCTGCATTTATAATATTTATGTAAGGTGGCGGTTCTATATTTTCAGATATTTTCTTGATTACTCCTTTCTCTATCAATATATCTTTCTTTTCTGACAGATTATTCTGAGGGTCAACAACATAGCCATTTTTAATCAAGACAGTTTCCAATCCTTACCTCCTTACTGGATTACCTTTCCTATTCTATTAAATCTAATTCCAGGAGATTGTGTGTCTACAGAGAAATAAATAACAAAAGCCTGTCCTATGATGTAATCATCAAGAACAAATCCCCAGAAACGGCTGTCTCTACTGTTATCTCTGTTATCTCCCATGACAAAGTAATATCCTTCTGGAACCTCTACAGGACCAAAATCCTTACCTATCTCCATCAAATATTTCCATCACTGTATAACTGTAATCTCTTTGTGTATATCTTCGGTATAGTTTCTATGTACTTGACAGCCCTTGCATTTTTCTCCTTAAAAAATCCAGCTTTTTTCCTTTTTAAAGGTTTGCCATTTAAGTAAACAATATCATTCTTAACCTCAACAACATCTCCCGGCAGTCCTATTATTCTTTTTATAAAATCTATCTTGGGATTTTCTGGATACTTGAAAACAATAACATCTCCCCTGTCTGGCTTTGCCATTCTGTTTTTGTATCTGTAAAAGTCTATCCCTGTAAATGGAATGCCTATACTCCAGTCTCCATATACAAGTTTGTTTACCAGAATAAAATCTCCCACCAGTAAGGTAGGCTTCATTGAGCCTGAAGGTATATTAAAAGCCTGAGCAAAAAACACTCTGATAAAAGATACAACGATAACAATGAATAAAATAGTTTTTACTGCACCTGCTATGGTTTTTTTTTGCTGTTCCATTTGCAGTGATTACCTCCACAATCCTTTCTTTTTTTCCCGAGCCTCCCTGAAGCATCTGAGGAACTGTTTCTGGTATTTTACATTTGGTGGAATGGTTAATGGATACGCATATCCTTCACATATTATCTCTCTGTTAAGCATTCTTCCATCAGATAGCCATACATATGCAAGGAGTCTTCCGTATCTGTCCTGAGGCTGAATGTCAAACTCTAAAAAAACAGTTTTATAGAACCTCTTCTTTCCTGTCCTTTTAATCGAGAGGAGATTTTCGGTAAATCTCTTTGCTCTTTTACCAAGCTGAATAATAGTTTTAACATCCCTTTCTGTTTCCTTTGACTGTAATCTTGCCCTTCTGTTTGGTTTACTTTCAGGTGTATCTATACCTATAAGTCTTACTGTAAACCTGAGGTTTTTTAAAGTCTTTCTGCTGTTAAAAGTAGTTTCTGGTATTTTAACAATAATTGTGTCACCATCAATAACTCTGATAACCTTTGCTTTTATATAATCTGAAGGTGGCTTCCATCTGTTTTCGGCTATAGATATTCCAGAAAAGCACAGTAATATAAGTATAGCTGTTTTAACCCTGATAACCGAACTTTTTAACATCCTCATTTGCCTTAAGAACCTTTTCTCTCATTTCTTTTTTGTACTGATGTAGTTTCTCTCTCACTTCAGGATATGCAACACCTAAAATCTGAGCAGCAAGAACTGCTGCGTTTATCGCTCCAGCTTTCCCTGTTGTAACTGTTGCCACTGGAACCCCCGGAGGCATCATAACTGTAGACAGAAGAGAGTCAAGTCCTTTAAAGGAAGAGTTATCAACAGGTATTCCTATGACCGGTATAGAGACCTTGCCTGCTATTGTTCCTGCAAGATGTGCTGCAAAACCTGCGGCAGCAATTATTACTCCGTATTTTTCCTCGGCTGTTTTACATACTTCAGACACTTCATCAGGTGTTCTGTGGGCAGAGAGAATATAAACATCAAAGGGTATCTCAAACTTCCTCAGTGTTTCAAAACAGCCTTCCATCAGCTCAAGGTCAGATTTACTTCCCATAAAAACTGCAATCCTTTTTCATCTATTCCTCCTTTTTTCTGGTAATTTTAAACAGTTTCGAAGGAAAAATCAGTGAAATCTACCTTTTTTCTTCAGGTTTTGCCTCGTCTGTTTCAGCAGCAGGTTTTTTAATCTCAACAGGAGAAATCTTTACAAAGTTATTTATCTCTTCATCAACGTTAGCCAGTATATAGGATGCAATTTCACTATCTGTATAGCCCTTATGTTTTGTAAGGAGTCTTTTAACCTCTTCCACATCTTCACTGTCCAGTTCGTCAACAAAGACATAGGAACTGTTTATATTGTTTTCCATCCTTCCTTCAGGGTCGTAAACATATGCAACTCCACCTGTCATTCCTGCCCCAAAGTTAACACCTGTTCTGCCTAAAACCATAACTGTCCCATTTGTCATATATTCACAGCAGTGGTCTCCTGCACCTTCAACAACAGCTGTAGCACCTGAGTTTCTTACTGCAAATCTCTCCCCTGCGATGCCTGAAGCAAATAGTTGTCCACCGGTTGCTCCATAAAGACATGTATTGCCCATTATCACATTTTCGTGGGGCTTTCCTCTGAACTCTTTAGGTGGTTTTATAACAATAATCCCTCCAGTCATTCCTTTTCCAACATAGTCATTGGCATCTCCTGTCAGTATAAGGTTCAGGCCGGGAACACAGAAAGCTCCAAAAGACTGACCTCCTGTTCCTCTGAAGTTAAGCTCTATCTTTGAGAGTCTCAGGCCTTTATCACCGTATCTCTTTACAATTTCGTGGGCTATTCTTGCTCCCACAGACCTGTATGTGTTCTTTATTACATAAAATCCTGCATAATTTTCCTGTCTCTCTATATAAGGAAGGATATCTTTAAGAATTTCTTCGTCAAATGACTTTTTAGGTGGGTCGTTTTTCTCCTGCACGCATCTTATAGGTTTTGTCATATCAGGCTTTTCTATAATGTAACCAATATCAACAAATTTTGCTTTGTAGTGGTCTGCTGGTATTTTAGGTTTGATAAAATCAACCCTACCTATGATATCGTCAAGATGCCTGTATCCAAGGTCAGCAAGCCACCTTCTAACATCCTGAGCAAGGAATATAAGGTATCTGATAACATGTTCAGGCTGTCCCGGAAATTTTTCTCTCAATCTTTCATCCTGAGTGGCAACACCAACAGGACATGTATTGAGATGACACTGCCGTGCCATAACACAACCTTCAGCAACCATAAGAGATGTTCCCAGTCCAAACTCTTCAGCTCCAAGGAGAGCCCCAATAATCACATCTCTACCTGTTTTTATCTGTCCGTCAATCCTCAATTTAACCCTTCCTCTCAAATCATTGTCTATCAAGTACTTTGGACTTCCGACAGTCCCAATTCCCATGCTGTTCCTGCGTTTTTTATTGAGACAAGGGGAGATGCACCTGTTCCACCGTCATGACCTGATATGTGAATAATGTCTGCAAACGCCTTTGCAACACCTGATGCAATTGTTCCTATACCTGTTTCAGAAACAAGTTTTACTATAACCTTTGCTCTGGGATTTATCATCTTAAGGTCGTATATAAGCTGGGCAAGGTCTTCAATGGAGTATATATCGTGATGGGGAGGAGGAGATATAAGTGTTGTTCCCGGTTTTGCCCTTCTGAGGAATGCTATGTATGCATTAACCTTTTTACCAGGTAGCTGTCCCCCTTCACCTGGTTTTGCACCCTGGGCTATTTTTATCTCTATTTCTTCTGCAGAATTCAAGTATTCGGGAGTAACTCAAATCTTCCAGAAGCAACCTGTTTTATTTTTGAGTTTTTTATTGTGCCGTATCTTGCAGGGTCTTCTCCACCTTCTCCAGAGTTGGACTTTGCTCCAACTCTGTTCATTGCTTCAGCTATGGTTTCGTGGGCTTCTTTTGACAGAGCCCCAATAGACATTGCAGCTCCTACAAATCTTTTCACAATCTCCTCTGCAGGCTCCACTTCCTCTATGGGAATTGGTGGTCTGTCAGACTGTATCTCAAACAGGTCTCTGATTGTTACAGGTTTTTCTCTCCACGTGTCCTCTGTAAATTTTATATACTCTTCCCAGCTTTCACCTCTGACTGCTCTGTGCAGGTCCCTCACAGCATTTGGATTCCATGAATGAAACTCTCCATCCCTTCTGTGTCTGAACTCTCCACCTGTTGGGACAACAACCTTTTCTGAAGCAAAGGCCTCATTAAATCTGATAAGTGTCTCCTGTGCTATCTGTTTTATCCCAATACCTCCAAGCTGTGAAGGTGTTCCTGGAAAATATCTGTCTATTACCTCTTTTCCTATTCCAAGAGCCTCAAATAGACCAGAGCCTCTATAGCTTTTGATTGTTGCAATTCCCATTTTTGACATTATTTTCAGAAGACCTTCATTTACAGCTTTACGGTAGTTAAGGACCGCTTCTTCAAAACTTAGGGTGAACTTTCTGTCCTCTTCAACGAGGTTTCTGATTATCTGAACGGCCATATAAGGGTTAATAAGAGTAGCTCCATATCCTATAAGAAATGCGAATGAATGGGTGTCCCTCACTTCCGCCGTATCGGCAATAAGTGAAAACTTGCTTCTTTTTCCTTTTCTTCCCATGTGGGCATTAACGGCAGCAACAGCAAGACCCATCGGTATAGGTGCTCCCTCAATAGAAACATCTCTATCTGTAAGAACTATCAGTTCCTTTCCATTATCAACAGCATCCTCAACTCTATTACATATCTCTTCCAAAGTCAGGTTCTAAAGCGTCGTCATATGGAGAGAATATTGCAGGAATTATCTCAACTCTACCTTCATACAGTTTTATCAGTTCTTCCATCTCGTTATCAAATATTACAGGGGAGCTGAAAAGAAGCTGTTTTGCATGCTCCGGTGTTTCTGTGAGGAAGTTTTCCTTTTTACCTACATATGTATTGAGAGACATCACCTTTTTTTCTCTTATAGGGTCAATAGGAGGATTTGTAACCTGGGCAAACCTCTGCTTAAAATATGTTGATAGGAGTTTAGGATCTTTTAGACAGTACAGACAGAGGAGTATCATTACCCATGGAGTAAACAGGGTCTGCTCCCTTTTTCTGCCATAGGCTTTTATTAAGCATGTTTATCTGGTCCTTACTGTATCCAAAACATACAAGTTCCCTTGTTATCTCTTCTGGTTTTACATCAGGAACTTCCTTTGCAGGAATAAACTCTCTGAGATTTTCCTCTATCCACTGTTTATAGGGTTTACCTTCTGAAACTTTGTGTATAACATCCTTAGAAAAATAAATCTTTCCTTCTCTCGTATCTATGGCTATTTTATCCCCTGGTCCCAATCTCCCTTTTTTCAGTATTTTTTCCTCTGGAATGTCAACTGTTCCAACTTCAGAAGCCATTATTACAGTATCTTCTGTTATCACATATCTTGCAGGTCTAAGACCATTTCTATCTAACTTCCCTATCACAATGTTGCCGTCTGTAAAAGCAATAGCTGCCATGGGCCATCCCATGCTTCAAATATACATGAAAAGTATTCATAAAATGCCTTCTCTGTTGAAGTTAACCTGTCATCATTTTCCCAGGCTCTTGGAATTAAAGCATTTATAGCTACTCATAGGGTCTTTCCCAGACATTACAAGAAATTCCAGAGCATTGTCCAGAGATGCCGAATCAGAGTCATCGTATCTGACTATGGGAAGTATGTCCTCTGCCAAATCTCCCCATATTTCTCTAACATCTTCAGCCTTTGCATTAATCCAGTTTCTGTTTGCAGATATTGTGTTTATCTCTCCATTATGGGCAAGCATTCTGAACGGTTGTGCCAATTTCCACTGAGGAAAAGTATTTGTAGAGAATCTCTGGTGAAACAGGGCAATACCACTTTCGTAATCTTCATCCTGTAAGTCTGGATAAAAGTATTTAAGTCTTGGAGCAGTTACCATTCCTTTGTAAACTATAGTTCTGCCTGACAGTGAAGGTATATAAAACTCCCTGTACTCCCCTATACGGGACAGTTTTTCTAACTTTTTTCTCAGAATAAAAAGCTCTTTTTCAAAAGTTTTCTACATCTATTCCTTCTTTTGATATAAACCCCTGCCATATAGAAGGCATATTTGATTTTGCTATTACTCCCAGCTCTTCTTCTACAACAGGAACTTTTCTCCATCCTAAAAATCTGAATTTTTTGTTTACTACATTCTCTACTTCTTTTTTAAGTTCTTCCTCTTTTCCTTCTGGAAAGAAAAATACACCTACAGCAAAATCTTCAGGCTGTGGTATTTTTATATTAAGTTTTGACAGTTCTTTCTCAAAGAATTTATATGGAATATGCGTCAGTATTCCAGCACCATCTCCTGTTTTTCCGTCTGCACTGACAGCTCCTCTGTGGTCGAGGTTTTGCAAGTGATATTAAAGCATCAGAGACGAGTTTATGGGATTTTAATCCTTTAATATTTACAATAAATCCAACCCCGCAGGAGTCTCTATCAAAATTTCCGTGCATACTACTGCTCCTTAGCCGTTTATTTTGAGGTGTAACTACTTATTATATATCTGTATATACACTTATTACAAACCTATTGGCTCAAACAGTGTTTGATTTAACTCCACATACCAGCTATTTTTGTGCCACATTCTGGGCACTTTCCATCCTTCAGATGATTTATAACAAACTGCCCTATATGTCCTCTTCTGTCTATAACCCTGTATCCGCAGGAAGGACAGTATGTGGATTCTCTGTCTTCATCATCAAGATTTCCTACATATACATAGTTCAGTCCTGCCTCCTTTCCTATTTCGTATGCTTTTTTCTAGAGTTTCAACAGGGGTTGGAGGAACATCCATCATCTTATAAGCAGGGAAAAATCTTGATATATGCCATGGGATATTTTTGTCTAAAGATGCTATCCATTTTGCAACTTCTCTCAGCTCTTTCTCATCATCATTGTATCCGGGAATGATAAGTGTTGTAAGCTCAATCCATATGCCAAGTTCTTTTGCATGTTCTATCGTTTTTAAAACTGGCTTTAAACGGGCACAGGATACTTCTCTATAAAACTTATCGCTAAACGCTTTAAGGTCTATATTCATTGCGTCAAGATATGGAGAAAGAGTTTCCAGCGCCTCTTTTGTTTCGTAACCACTGGACACAAACACATTCTTTGTTCCATTTTCCTTTGCCAGTTTCATTGTGTCGTAAGCATACTCAAAGAAAACAACAGGTTCGTTATAGGTGTAGGCTATTGATGGAATGTTGTTTGTTTTACAGATGTTTACAATAGCTTCAGGCATTAGATTGACACCAAATATTTCCCCATTGTGGGTCTGGGGATACTGTGATATCTCCCAGTTCTGACAGAATTTACAGCAGAAATTACAGCCTACAGTTCCAACAGAAAATATTGGAGTTGAAGGCAGGAAATGAAATAGAGGTTTTTTCTCTACAGGATCAATGTTGTATGAAGCAGCAAGACCATAAACAGTAAGGTACAGATTGCCATCTTCCCTAACTTTTCTGATGCCGCACTTCCCTATCTCACCTTTTTTTAAAACGCACCGTTGACTGCAGGCTGTGCACAACACCTTTCCGTCTTCTCTTTTTTTGACATCCATGCAACTACTTCCATCTTTATCCCCTTGCTTAATGTTTGCTGTTTAATATATCTGTAAAATCTTATAATGCAATACTAAAGTTTTTCAGGAGGTTATGTAGTAAAATATTTAAAATTCCCACTTAGAGGTAAATAGATGCCAAAAAGGACAGACATCAGCAGGATTCTCCTTATCGGTTCAGGACCTATAGTTATTGGTCAGGCAGCAGAGTTTGATTACTCAGGAACACAGGGGGCAAAAGCATTAAAGGAAGAAGGATACGAAGTAATATTAGTTAACTCTAATCCTGCAACCATTATGACAGACCCTGAAGTTGCGGACAAAACATATATTGAACCTCTGATAACTCCTGTTATTGAGAAGATTATTGAAAAGGAAAGACCTGATGCACTGCTGCCAACCTTAGGAGGCCAGACAGCATTAAATCTTGCTGTGGAGCTGTATGAAAAGGGTGTTTTAGATAAATACAACGTTAAAATGATTGGTGCAAACTACGAGGCAATAAAAAAGGCTGAAGACAGGGAGCTGTTTAAAGAGGCGATGGAGAAGATAGGACTACAGATGCCCAGGAGTGCTGTTGTAAAATCTGTGGCAGAGGCTATGGAAACTATACACTGGATAGGTTTTCCTGTTATTATCAGACCTTCTTTTACCCTGGGAGGAACAGGAGGCTCTATTGCCTACAATATTGATGAGTTTTATCCAAAGGTAAAGGCAGGATTAGAGGCTTCTCCTGTTCATGAAGTTCTGTTAGAAGAGTCTGTTATAGGGTGGAAAGAGTTTGAGATGGAGGTTATGAGGGATAAAAATGACAACTGTGTGATTGTATGCTCAATAGAAAACTTAGACCCTATGGGCGTTCATACAGGGAGACAGTATAACCATAGCTCCCGCAATGACACTCACAGACAAAGAGTATCAGATGCTCAGAGATTACTCTATTGCAGTCATCAGAGAGATTGGGGTTGAGACTGGCGGTTCAAATGTTCAGTTTTCTCAGAATCCAGAAACAGGACAGTTCTACGTTATTGAGATGAATCCCAGGGTTTCCCGTTCTTCAGCATTGGCTTCAAAGGCTACAGGATTTCCCATTGCAAAAATTGCAGCAAAGCTTGCGATAGGATACACATTAGATGAGCTTCCTAACGATATAACAAAGGAAACCCCTGCATCTTTTGAGCCAACAATTGACTATGTAGTCACAAAGATACCTCGTTTTGATTTTGCCAAATTTCCTGAAACAGACCCTACTCTTACAACAATGATGAAATCAGTTGGAGAAGTGATGGCCATAGGAAGAACTTTTAAAGAGAGTATTCATAAGGCTGTGAGAAGCCTTGAGCTGGGAAGATACAGCTTTTATATGGGATTGGAGAGGGAAGATGACGAGGTAATAAAAGAAAAGATTGTTACACCAAATGCAGACAGACTGTGGTATATAGCAGAAGGTTTTAGAAGAGGATGGACTGTAGAGGAGATACATCAGCTTTCCCATATAGACAGGTGGTTTTTGCATCAGATAAAAGAGATAATAGACTTTGAAAAGGAACTTTCTGAAAAAACACTTGCTACCATAACAGAGGAAGAGATTGGAAAGGCTAAACAGTGGGGATTTTCCGACAGAGAACTGGCAAGACTGCTTAAAACTTCGGAAGAAAAGATAAGACAGAGAAGGCTGAGGGTTTCCTACAAGGTCGTTGATACATGTGCCGCAGAGTTCAGAGCATTCACACCTTACTACTACTCTTCATATGAAAAACCTTTTGGTATTGTGAGAGAAGACGGCACCGTTGAGGTAATTTTTGACACGGAAAATTTGGAGGAGAAATAGTATGCAGATAAACCCAGATAAATTTCCAAAATCATCTGGAGGAGTACCAAATTTTGTAAAAGGTCTTCCTATCGTAATAGTAATACTCATACTATTCCTTATCATTGCACCACCATTTGTTGTTATCCCCAGTGGATATGTAGGGGTGAAGCTCACTTTAGGAAAGGCCGACATGAATGAGATGCCTCCAGGACTGAACTTCATAATTCCAGCTGTTCAGAGGGTGATAAAGATGTCTGTCAGAACCCAGTCCTATGACCTGAGAGGGGCAAATTCCATAAACTCTCTGTCCAGGGATGGTTTAACAATAAATACAGAGCTTACTGTTTTATACAAGATTATGCCAGATAAAGCGGCGGGAGATATATGTTGAGTATGGGTTAGATTACGAGACAAAAATAATAAAACCAGTCATAAGGTCTGCTGTAAGAGATGTGATTGCCACATTAGACAGTTCACAGGTCTATCAGGAAAGGGAGCTTATCCAGAAAAAGCTTATGGAGAACGTATCAAAAGAGCTCGAGAAGAGGTATATCCTACTTGATGAGATTTTAATCAGGGATATAAAGCTGCCCAAAAGGGTTGTTGAGGCTATAGAACAGAAGAGAAGAGCATATGAGGAGATGCAGAAGATGAAGTTTATAGTTGAAAAGGAAAAGCTTGAAGCTGAAAGAAAAAGGGTTGAAGCTCAGGGAATTGCAGATGCAAACAAGATAATTGCAGGCTCTCTAACCAAGGAGTATCTTCAGTGGAAATTTATTGAAAACATAAAAGCCTATGCACAGGGGGACAACAATACTGTTATACTGATACCCTATGACCAGCAGATGACCCCTATAATTAACATACCAAACATAAAGAAGTAGGAGGAATAGATGGAAAAGGTAGCAACAGTAATCCTTAACGAAAATGGAGAGTTTTATGGAGAGCTTGAAGGTAAGGGATTTAACTTAACGCAAACTGGATTGAGAGCTGTGGATCTGATGCTCATATCTGTTGGATACTGCTTCGGACTTACTGTTGAGGCATATGCAAAACACAAAGGATACGAGATAAAAAATCTGAAAATTAATGTTGTAGGAAAAAAGCATGAAAAGGAAAACAGGTATTCAGAGATAACAATAAAGGTCTCCTTTGATTCAAATCTTGATGAAAAACAGATACAGCGAGTGATGGAGATAGGAAAGAGGGGATGCACAGTCAGTAATACTATGCTGAAACCACCAGAAATAAAAACATTGTTCAGTAAAGAGTAAGGAGGGTGTCAAAATGGAAGCAAACACATTCTTTTTAGGAATTATCGCACTGTGTATGGTGATTATTACTATAGGTCTATTTGTTATGTCTATTGTAATGGCAGTACTGCTGAAACAGGTAGCAACACTTCTTATCAGACTGAATATGGACTATAAAGTTCTTTCACCAAAGGTTCAGAAGATTGTTGAAAATATAGAGTATACAACATCCATACTGAGTATATTCTCACTCCTTAGAAGAAAGAAGTAGAGGTTGTTAGATGAAAAGGGATTTATACCTGTTTATAGGAGGATTTTTAACGGGAATATCTCTTTCTGCCTATCTGTACTGGAAGAGAAAACAGATAATAAACAGACTGAATGCTATTGAAAAGAAGCTGTCAGGAAAAGCTCTGAGAAGTTCAGTTAAAACTGTTGTTTATGAAACAGTCTCAAAGGTGAGGAAGCTTTTAATTAACACAAAGGGTGTTCCTCTTGAGGAAAAAGAGTATATATTAAAAAAAGTAGAGGAAAAAATAAGAAGATTAGAAGAGATTGTATAAGGAGGAAGTTATGAAAAGAGGAACACTTGCAGTAATAGTTGGAGTACTTGCTGGAGCGGTAGGTGCGTATTTTGCAACACAGAGAAGAGACGAAGTTATGCAGAAGTTAAGCGAAATCCAGTCAGCTCTGAAAGAAGCTGAGATTACAGGTAAAGCTAAAGCTATAGCCTCAGACCTTGTGGAAAAGATAAAGGAACTTGTCAAGAAAGGGGATGAGATGACAAAAGAGCAGAGAGAAAAGGTTTTAGAAGAGGTGGAGTCTAAAATCAGGAAGTTAGAGGAGGTTATAAGGAGAGGTTAAGATTTTTAAAAATGTCAATCCATATAACTACCTGCCAGTAAAAAGAGATAAACCGTTAACATACAACTTTGTTGCAGCCCTTTACAGGGCAGTACTTGATTATTTCTTTAAAGATTTTGCCTATCATGCTGCTGCAATAACATTTTATACTCTGATGTCATTCTTTCCTCTTGTTCTTTTTCTTACTGCAGGTCTTTCTTATCTTCTCTCTATAAACACAGAAATAATCATCTCAACACTTCAAAAGTTCTTTCCACAGATAACCCAGCAGTTTCTACAGCTTCTCTTTACGCTGACAGAGAAAAGAACAATATTTGGTGTGGCTGGCCTTATTCTTTCTTTTACTTTGCCACAAGTATATTTACTTCCCTCCATACTGCCTTTGTGTATATATTTGATGGAAGGGAGGAAGGTGTTAAGAAAAAAGCCCTTATATATCTGATGGGTGTACCTGTTTTTACTGCAGCACTGGTTGCTATTTATCTTCTTGGTTCTTTCGTATCTTTTATACTTGGACTGATAAAGGAGTTCCAGTTGTGGAAGTATCTTGAAGAGATTCTTGGTATAGTTCATCTAAAGTTTTTACTGGAAATCTTTACCAATGCAGGAATGATAGTCCAGTTTACCGGATTTTTAATAATCCTTTTCATACTTTACAGGTATCTATCTCCCCATCTTATATACCGGACAGGTATCATATTTTATGTTTCCCTGTTCGTGTCTGGACTGCTTTTTTTCTACTTTCTTATATCTTCAACCTCTACATCCTTTTAGCATCAAAAGCAAACCCTATATACGGGGCCCTAAGTGGAATATTTGCATTTCTGGCGTGGCTTTATATCACTTACGGAATAATTCTGGTAGGTGGCAGAATGCTGTTTTATCTGGAAAAGATAGAAGAAGACCGGTAGTTCCATCTATCGTATGCTTTTTTATCGTATATGCCAGGAAACAGTTTAGACAGCCAGATAAAGTATCTGTACCACCGGGAAATGTTATCTCCTTTTTTTTATTTTTGTATGCTCTGAATACTGCCTCTGCAAACTTTTCTGAAGTAGAGCCAAAAGGGGTTTCTGGAGGTTTTTTACTGCCCATGGCACGTGAAGAAAACCCTGTGTTTATTCTTCCGACAATAAGATTTAAAACATGGACATTGTTCTTTATCAGTTCTGCTCTAAGGCTGTCAGAGAATGCGTTAAGGGCATATTTTGATGCACAGTATCCACCCATGTAAGGAACATGTAACTTACCTGCTACGGAAGAAACATTTATTATGCTTCCTTTACTCTTTTTTATTTCAGGAAGGAGAAGTTTTGTCAGATATACAACAGAGAGAAATTTATCTCAAACAGCCTTCTCAAATCTTCCATATCCATCTCTTCCCAGCTTTCATACAAACCAACACCTGCATTATTTATAAGGACATCAATCCTGTCTGTATTTTTATTAATCTCATACACTGCCCTCTCTACCCCTTTACTGTCTGAGAGGTCTGCCTGAATAAATACGTCAACACTATCTGTAGGTGTTCTGGATATTCCTAAAACAACAAATCCGTTTTTTTGAAAACATCAGAAAGAGCTTTTCCCAATCCTTTAGATGCTCCTGTTATGACAGCAACTCTTTTCATCTGTTATCCTCTTTTTAACAATGATATCAAATTCAGACAGGGAAGGTTGTTCTAACATCTCATACTGGGAAAGGATTATTTTTGGTGGAACATACTTGTCCCTTTCAGAGAGGAGCTGTCTGTTTATGCACAGTTTCAGGTCTGGGATGAAAAAAACACCAATCTTTAAAAAATCTGGAAATAGATTCAGAAACTTACTCCTTGATTTCTTTTTCAGGTTTTTGTATTGTCAATGTAGATAATATCTTTGTCTGTATTTTTTACTTTTTCTCTTGCCTTTCTTAATATCTTATATTTTTGTCGTCTACTACTCTGTAAATCTCTCTGTAATTTTCTTTTTTAATCTCCTCTTTTCCTGTAATTTTTCTATATATCTCTGTTCTAATCTGGTCAAATGATACACACTCTATATCAAAATGCTCAGAAAGCTGTCTGTAAAGGGTTGTCTTTCCACTGCCTGATATACCAACAGGCATAATCAGTATTTTCCTGTTCTGATTGTTTGATAAAATATTTCTCAGTGTTTTCATATCTCTTGAATTTATTCCTGAAAAAATTTTTTCAAGGAGAGAAGATGAACAGGATAATAAAAAATCTCAGACCTTATCCTATGGAAGAGCTAAACAGAATAAAAAGTGAGCTGAAGGAAAAAGGTATAAAGATTTATGATTTTGGAACAGGAGACCCAAAAGAACCTACAGACAAAAAATAAGGGAGGCTCTTATCAATGCTGTTCCACAGATAAGTCAGTATCCTTCTGTTTACGGGAAGAAGGAGCTCAGGAATGCGGTGGCTAAATGGTTTAAAAACAGATTTGGAGTTTCTCTCAACCCTGATACCCAGATTATACCTTCAAACGGTTCTAAAGAAGCTATATTTCACTTTCCTCTGGTCTTTATAAATACAGACATCCCGGATAAGAAAAAGGTTATATTCGGGACCCCTGGATATCCTGTTTATGAGAGGGGGACATTGTATGCAGGAGGAGTACCTGTACCTGTAAAGTTAAAAGGAAGATAACTTTCTCCTTAGATTAGACAGAGTTGAAAAATCTATCTTAGAAGAGACACAGATTGTATGGATAAACTATCCCCACAATCCAACAGGTGCAACAGCTCCCCTTTCTTATCTGGAAGATGTTTACCACATATGCAGAGAGTATGAGATTATTCTGTGCTCTGATGAGTGCTATACAGAGATTTATTTTGAGAGTAAACCTCCATCTGCCCTTCAGGTAGGAATTGAAGGTGTGGTTGTTTTCCACTCCCTTTCCAAAAGGAGTGGCCTGACTGGATACAGGACAGGATTTGTTGCAGGAGATGAAAAAATAGTATCTGAGTACAGAAAGGGAAGGGCATCATTTGGAGTGGCAACGCCAGACTTTATCCAGACAGCTGCAAAAGTAGCATGGTCTGATGAAGAACATGTGGAAGAAAGAAGAAAAATTTTTAAAGAAAAAAGGGAGATATTTTTACAGTTTTTCAAAAAAATAGGTCTTCAGTTCCTGTATCCTGAAGCAACATTTTATTTCTGGGTTAAAGCTCCTGATGGAATGAGCAGGGGAAGATTATGCAAAACACCTTTTAAGATATGGAATGAGTGGTATCTCCTGGGGTTAATTTCTGTTCAGGTTTAGAAGTAATGGAAGGAAGATGCCAGTCTGAATACTTCAGAATTGCTCTTGTTCCTACAGTTGAAGAATGCATGGAAGCAGTCAAAGTATGGAAAAAAGCCCATGAAGAACTGAAACTCTAATGGTGGGCCCGGGAGGACTCGAACCTCCGACCGGACGGTTATGAGCCGTCTGCTCTAACCAACTGAGCTACGGGCCCAAACGGAGATAATAATATATAACGACAGCCACATAAAGTCAATACCTTTAAAAGCAGGCTGCTCTTAGTGGCCCAATCTCAGGCTTCTTCTATAAATTCCCTCAGATGTTTAGG
Organism: Persephonella sp.; assembly: GCA_030949555.1. Lineage (GTDB taxonomy): Bacteria > Aquificota > Aquificia > Aquificales > Hydrogenothermaceae > Persephonella_A. The sequence goes on from JAUZSJ010000051.1 coordinate 20,006, forward strand.
CAGTTCAGCCTCTACATCCTTTATTTCTCCATCTGAAACATGTCTCTTAATTACTCTGATTACTGCTTTTATTGCTTCTCTTGCATGCTGTTCATTTCCTAAATCCCTTGCAGCTGTTCTTCTGTCTTCTTCAATTACTGCATGGATAAGGTCCTCAACATGTTTTATAGATTTGTCTGGAGATTCTGTAATTCTCCAACCGTCAACAGCAACAGCCTTTATGCACATAGGAAGCTGAGCCAGAAGATCCAGGAATTCTTCTGGTGTTAATCTTCTTCTGAAAGCATGTAGAACAGCTCTCAAAATTCTCCCTGCCCTGTCTTTGTCTTCAGGAACTCCAAGCTCTTCAGCCAGCTCCTTCAGGAATAGATTTCCTTTCTGGACGTACTTTTCGAAATTCATGGCTCGCCCTCCTTTTTATAATTTGTTCACTAAAAAAATATAAATTTATTTTTATCAAATTCAAGACGGATACTCTCTGTATAATTAATATGTTGATTTGAAGTTAGTCTGTCACTGGTGAGGTGATAAATATCTCGTTGTTTGAGATATATTCTTTAAGCTTTCCCTCTTTTATCATCTCCTTTATTTTCCTCACTGTCTCTTCTTTGAATACTGTCTGTATGTCCTGATATGTATAAGGCCTCCTTCTGAATGTCTGTATTATCTGATTTTCGCTTATGTTTATCTTTTCTATTGTGCTGTCTTTCCCTCTTGTTATCACATTTGTATCTATCTCTTCAAAATACTGGTGCTATATCTAAAAAGTTCCCTGTCTGTGAGGGGATTTACCCTGTAAGCAGGTGGTCTGTCCACTGTTCCAATGTCCAGCCTGTCTGGTTTTATTTCTCTCAGAACCTCAGACAGTTTTTTTATGTTTTCCATTGAGTCATTTACTCCTCTTACAAACAGAATTTCAATAATCAGTTTTCCTTTAAATTCTTTTCTGAAAAGTTTCATCCCATCAACAATGTTATCACATTATATATTCCTCTCAATGTTCTGTTTATCTTCTCAAAGGTTTTCTGGTCTGCTGCATCAAGTGAAAGTTTGACAATATCAAACTTTCTCAGAACTTCTCTAACTTCAGGTCTGTTTATAGTTGAACTGTTTGACAGAATTAATGTTTTTGAGTTGCTCTTAATTTTGTTTATACTGCTGACAAGTTCATCAAGAAATGGATAAAGGGTGGGTTCTCTCCCTTGCTGTTACTGTGATAACATCAGGATAGCCGGAAATTTTCAGGAAATCTTGAAGCTCTGAAATAATTTCTTTAACCTGTGGAGGATTTTCTATCTGCGATACAGTTTTTCCTTTCCCTACCTCACAGTACAGACAGTCAAAAGTTACACTGCTTCTTTTCTGGCGAGAACGTCTACGCCTATAGATTTTCCAAACCTTCTTGATATGACAGGTCCAAATATATACTTCACTTATTCCACCTTTTGAATTTAATTCCATTTATATTATAATTCTTTTATATTTTTACCAGAGTAATAAAAAATGAAAAAATTATTAACTGCTTTACTTGCTTTCAGTTTCAGTTTTGCTTCCCCTGTAAAGGATGAGCTTCAGCCTGAAGACATTGATATTCTCCTTTCCATTGCCCTTGACAGCTCCTCCGTTTTAAACAACAGCTCTTTTTTTGATTCAAAAATTGATATTTCAATCAAGATAGACCTCGTAGAAAAGTCTATGATTCAAAACCGTATAAGATTTTTTAAAAAGAGAGGTCTTAAAAAGATATCCTATTACCTTGATAGAGGGAAAAAATATATACCCCTGATAAAAGAGGTGTTCGACAGGTACAACATACCTGACGAGTTTATCTTTCTTCCTATTATAGAGAGCCATTTCAACATAAAGGCAATATCTCCGGCAGGTGCAGCAGGGTTGTGGCAGTTTATGCCCCAGACAGCAAGAATGTACGGCCTTACTATAAACAAATGGATTGATGAAAGATATGACATTGAAAAGTCTACAATCGCAGCAGCTCTTTATCTGAAAGATTTATACGGAATATTTGAAGACTGGACCTTAGCTCTTGCCAGCTACAATACAGGTGAAGGGGTTATAATAAGAAAGATTAATAAATACGGTGGACTGAACTTCTGGGATATTGACGAGTATTTATCAAAAGAGACAAGGAATTACGTTCCCAACTTTTTAGCTACTGTATCAATAGTAAGGGAGCTACTCCAGAAAGAACATTTTGATTATAAACATATGGAGTTTGATATTCTTAGAGTAAAAAAGCCTGTATCCCTGAGATACATTGCATCTCTCATTGGCTACCCTGTCCATTTTCTCAGAGAGATGAACCCCCATCTTAAAAAAGGAATAACACCTCCATATGAAGGTGAATACAACATATACATACCTAAAGGATACAGAAAAACTTTAGAAGTTGCTCTGGAAAAAGCTCCACTTGAGAAATACCCTGCACTTAAAGAATATACAATTAAAAAAGGAGATTCTTTAGGTAAGGTAGCCAGAAAATTCGGAACCACAGTCTCTTATCTAAAAAAAATAAATGACATCCAGAATACCATTATTATGGCAGGTTCTGTTCTTAAGGTTCCCTCTTACATAACAGCCTATCCTGATTACTATGACGGTATTATTGACCTGTCTGAGGATATTATATACACCCCAAAGGGTATCATTTATAAAGTGAAAAAGGGAGATACCCTTGGTAAGATTGCAAGAAAATTCAGGGTTTCTGTTTCTGCAATCAAAAAGTGGAACAGAATTAAAGACTTTATCTATCCAAATCAGAGGATTATTATATACAAGAGGGTAAAGTACAGAAATACTGGAAGAAACATTGTAGTAAAGAGAAATATATCGTATCTTAAAAAGAAAGTAAAAAAGAGAAAACCTACATACAGATACATATTTTACAGAGTAAAAAAGGGTGATTCTCTTTTGAAAATAGCTAAAAAATATGGAGTATCTGTCAGTCAGATTAAACAGTGGAATAGATTAGAGGGTAATATAATAAGAGTTGGACAGAAAATAACTATAATAAAGAGAACAAATGACGGATAATTTAAAAAAAGGTTTAAAGGGCTTCTGGAACCTCACAAAAATACACAGAAAATTAGGGATTTTCTGGAATTTTTAGAGGATATAATTGTCCTGATTTTACTTGTACTTCTTTTTCTGCTGAGTATATATGCCCTTTACGATATATATGTATCTCTAACCAAAGCCAAAATAAAGGTTTATGACCTTATACCAAAATTTATATACCTGTTTATACTGATTGAACTGTTCAGGCTGACAATTGTTTATCTAAAAGAGAGGAGAATAGATACCTCACTTATAGTGAAAACAACACTTATCGCTGTACTGAGGGAAATTATTATCAAAGCTCCCCACTTTAAACCCCTTGATTATGTAGGTATCGCATTTCTTACACTTATACTTGCCCTGATGTACTATGTTCCTAAATACATATTTGTCTCTGAAGCAGAGTTTGAGCTTAAGAAAAAACCCTATCAGTTGAAAACAAAAAGAGTGGTAAAATCAAAAAGAAAAGAATAGATTCTGTGTATGGAAAAGCTCTACGGAAGCATCGGTTCATTCCCTGAATACTGGACAGTTAAACATTTCTGTGAAACTGTCTGTGTTATAACAGATTCTGAAAAAAGAGCAAAACTGTTCTATCACGATGCAAAGGTGTATGCCAGATATCTGGATATAGATATAGAAGTATCCATCATTCCTTCAGAAACAGATATCTTAGATACAGACTCCCAGATAAAGAGAAATTACGCCCTCTACTGTATCTTAAGGAAAAGAAAATCCATAGTTGTGCTGGATAAAAAAGCGCTTGATATACCTGTTAGAGGAAAAAACGACTTTTAAACAGCATTATAACAGTAGAAGAAGGAAAAGAGATAAATAGAGAATACCTGATAGACATTTTGCTTAGAAACGGTTACATAAGGGAAGAGATAGTAGAAAATGTAGGTGAGTTCAGCGTTAAAGGGGGATTTATATCTGTACATATTCCATTTACAGGTGTAGTGGAGATAGACCTGTTCGGAGATTCTGTTGAGAATATATACATAAAATCAAAACTCGCAACAAGAAAGAAGATAAAAACTGTTGATATTTTCCCACTTTATGACTTTCCGGTGAAAGGAGACAGCATAACACTACAGTTTGAAAAAACAGGAGATACAGAGATTTCAGACTATCTAAAAAACATAAAGAGATACTATATAGACATATATGCAGCGAAAGATGGTGAGATTTACTTCTTCTCAACTGGCAGTTCAGATATTGTAGGCAGTACAAAAAACAGGGAAGATTTGAAAGAGATAAAACTTCCGCTAAGACAGCCCCTTGTCTTAAAAGATGAAAATCTATTTTTCACTCCATCAAAAGAAGAAACATTTCAGATAGATTTTGAGCCTTTAGAGGAAGGGGATTATGTTATACACGAGGATTATGGTATAGGCATATACAGAGGTATAGAAACGAGAAACATAAAAGGGAAGAATTACGATTTTATGATTTTAGAGTACGCAGGAGGAGAGAAAATATACCTGTCCTACCTCCACTTTGACAGGATATTCAGGTACAGGGCATCTGGTACTGTTGAGTTAGATACAATTGGTGGAACATCCTGGAGAAATCTAAAGAAAAAGGTTAAAAGCTCTCTTAAGAAGGTTGCAAAACAGCTGTTGAAACTGTATGCAGAGAGAAAAAATGCAAAAAGGAAACCATATATAGTGGATGATGAGCTGATTAAAAAATTTGAGAGCTCTTTTCCCTATGTTGAAACTCCCGACCAGATGAAGGCTATTATAGATATAAAAAACGATATGACATCAGATACTCCTATGGAAAGGATTATATGTGGTGACGTTGGTTTTGGTAAAACTGAGGTTGCTCTAAGAGCTGTGTTTATAGCTGTTTATAACGGTAAACAGGTAGCAGTTTTAACTCCCACAACTGTCCTTTCATTTCAGCATTACAGAAATTTTAAGGAAAGACTGGAGCCGTTTGGTATAAGGGTTGAGAACCTTTCAAGACTGAAAACAAAAAGGGAGATTGAAGATATACTGGAAAAGCTGAAAAAGGACAGATTGATGTAATGATAGGAACACACAGACTTCTTCAGGATGATGTAAAGTTTAAAGATTTGGGGCTGCTGATTATTGACGAAGAACACAGATTTGGTGTGAGGGCAAAAGAAAAAATAAGAACAGTTAAAAAGGATGTTGATACTATCTACCTATCTGCAACACCAATACCACGAACACTTAGTATGGCTCTTTCTGGTTTTAAAGATATATCTGTTATAAGAACACCGCCAGAAGGAAGGCTGGAAACAAAAACCTACGTTTCTGTTTACAGTGAAGATGTTATCAGGAGGGCAATTGATTTTGAGCTAAGCAGAAATGGTCAGGTTTTTTACCTGTTTAACAGGATTGATGGAATTGAAGAGAAGGCAAAGCAGCTAAAAAGTATATTCCCCAGTGCAAACATAGAAATAGCCCATGGGAAGCTAAAACCTAAACAGATAGAAAAGAGATTAATTGACTTTATACAGAAAAGGATAGATATACTGGTTTCTACCTCTATAGTTGAGACGGGGATTGATATACCCTCCGCAAACACACTGATAGTTGAGAGAGCTGACCTTTTTGGTCTTGCACAGCTTTACCATCTTAGGGGAAGGATAGGAAGGGGAAACATTCAGGCTTACTGCTACCTCCTTCTTCCAGAAAAGATAACAGAGAACGCTCACAAAAGAATAGATGCTGTCCTCAGATTTACCAGACCTGGTTCTGGACTGAAAATATCTATGGAAGATATGAGAATAAGGGGAGCAGGTAATATCCTTGGTGTTGAGCAGAGTGGTTATCTGAAAGCTGTCGGTTATGAGATGTATATTAAGCTCCTTCAAGAAGTTTTTCAGGAAGAAACAGGTTCAGAGGAAAAAACGCCAGTTATTCAGGTAGACTTAGACAGCTACATACCAGAGAGCTTTATAAAAGACCCTTCAGAAAGGATGAATCTTTATATGATTGTGTCAAAGGCAGATGTGCCAGAAATAGAGCAGATAAAGGAGTATCTGACCCGTTTTCACGCTGGGGTACCTGAAGCAGTTCTGGTTTATCTTGATGTGGAAAAGCTGAAGAAGGCTGCAAAAAATATGGGATTTAAAAAGATACAGATTTCAAAAAGATAAAACAGTAATAACCTTTAAACAGGATAATCCACCGCCTCCAGAGATTATTGACAGGATTTTAAGGCATTTTGAAGTGGTAGATGTATCAGCTGATACTGTTTCATTACATCTGAAAAGAGAGATATAGGAAGATTAGCTGAGATTATTTCGGCTTATTCCAGTATCTCAACCTTTGCCCCTTCTGTATCAACATCAAGAACCATAAATGAAGACTGAACTCCATTCTTTCTGAAGGCATATACCATCCTTTCTCCAATCTCCTGATGATTTTCTACAGAAAGGGCAACAACAGAAGGTCCAGCTCCACTGAGAGATACTCCTAAGGCTCCTGCATTGTATGCCTCTTCTACCACATTATCAAATCCAGGGATAAGTTTTTTTCTGTAAGGTTGATGAAATCTGTCTTCCATAGCAACTTTTAGAAGGTCGTATCTCCTGTTTACTACTGCAGACAGGAATAGAGAAGCCCTCTGAAGATTAAAGATACCGTCTTTTAAAGATATTTTTTCTGGTAAAACAGAACGGGCCTTTTCTGTAGAGAGTTCAAAATCAGGAACAGCAACAACTACTTTTATATCTTTGGGAAATGGTATTTTCTGGTAATATGTTTTACCTTCTGATACAAGGGCGGTAGTAAACCCACCTTTCCACGCAGGAAGCAGGTTGTCTGGGTGGGGTTCAAATCTGTAAGCTGCTTCAAAAAAGAGCTCATCTGTAAGCTCTGTTTTGCTCACAGTTGTACTGATTAATATTCCTGCCACTATAGCTGTTGCACTGCTCCCAAGCCCCCTTGCAACAGGAATGTTACTTATCTGCTTTACCTTTGCCCCGTGAAATGTTTTTCCTCTTTTTTCACACATATATTTAAGAACCTGAACAAATAAATTGTTTTCTGGTTCTTCAAGAAATGGATTCTTAGGGACTGTTTCTATTACTACCCCATCATTTTCTTCCACTTCAAACTCATTGTAAAGGGTAAGGGCAAGACCAAAAGTATCAAAACCTGCTCCAAGGTTTGCTGTAGTTGCAGGAACAACAGCTTTCAGTTTTTTCATCTATCCTCCTACAGGGTGATAAACTTTTCCTTCCAGTATCTCAACATACTCTTTTATCCCTTTTTCAAGATTATACTTTGGTACAAACCCCAGTTCCTTTTTTATCTTTCCCATGTCTGCCTGTGTAAATTCCTGATAAAAGTCGTAAGGACAGTCAAAGTATTCAGGTTCTAAATCTTTCCCAAGATACCTGTTTAGAAGTGAAACAATCTCGTTAAAAGACCTTGCCTCTCCAGAACCTATATTGTAGACAGTTGAATGGGGAGCCTCTATTGCAAGGATAGTAGCATCAACAGCGTCTTTTACATAAACAAAATCCCTTTTCTGCTCACCCCACTTAAACAGGCGAGGACTTCGGTCCTTTTTTATCTGTAGATAAAGCTGGTATATCATGCTGGCAAATTTTCCCTTGTGGGCTTCTCCGGGACCATACACGTTGAAGTATCTAACTCCTACCACTTTTAAACCTGTTTTCTCAGAAAAGTCCTTCCCTATATTATCCATTACATATTTAGAAAAAGCGTATATATTTTCTGGGGATTTTTCTCTCTCTTCTTTCAATGGAACATACTCTTTAACATTTCCATAAACAGAAGCAGAAGATGCATAAACAACCACTGACTCACTTTCTCCTGCAAGCTCCAGTATGTTCTTGAATCCATCCACATTCTTCCTCATCATCGGTTCCTGGTCTGTAACAGTTGTGTCTGTTATAGAGGCAAGATGGAATATTACCTCCGGCTGGAAATCGTCTACCTTGAAGAACAGTTCATCCGTGGATACATCACAGGCTAAAACCTCACCTCTGAATTTTTTCAGATTTTTAAAGTTTGCACTGGAAAAGTCGTCAAGTATCATAATTTTTGCCTTTGGATATCTATCCTGTAATTCTAAAGCCAGATTGGAACCAATAAATCCAGCTCCACCTGTTATAAGAATGCTGTTAATCTCTTCTACCATTTACCTACCCCTTATAACGGTTCTATGTAAAAAAGTTCCTGTCCAAATTCAACAGGCTGGCCATTCTCAACTAAAATCTTTACAACCCTTCCATTTATATCACTCTCTATTTCATTCATAACCTTAAGAGCCTCTATAATACATAAAACCTGTCCCTTAGATACAGTATCCCCTTCCTCAACAAAAGGAGGTGCTCCCGGAGAAGGTGCTCTATAAAATGTTCCAACAAGAGGTGATTTTATGACATGATACTTTTCTGCTTTTTCTTCTTGAGCTTCTGCCTGTGGAGCAGTTCTGTGCTCTTCTTTCAGTTCAACTATCTGATGGGGTGCAGAAACAACTTCTTTTTTAGGGCCTACATACTGTCTGATTTTTATTCTTCCTTTTTCTGTCTCGAACTCAACCTCTTCAATTTTAGTTCCTTTTATCTTCTCTATAATCTCAAAAATAAGGTTCTTGTCCATAGCTTTCCCCTTTATTCGTTAACCCTTTCTATATATTTTCCTGTTCTTGTATCTACTTTTATTCTGTCCCCTTCATTTATAAACAGTGGAACCTGAACTGTAGCTCCTGTATCTATCTTTGCAGGTTTTAGTGTTGAAGTTGCTGTATCACCTTTAAAGCCCGGTTCTGTTTCTATCACTTCATAAACAGCAGATTTTGGCAGCTCTACACCAATAGGCTGTCCTTTATCTAAAAATATAAACACTTCCATTCCCTCTTTCAGAAACTGTGCTTCGTCTCCTAAAACAGTTGAAGGAACAGCAATCATATCTCCTGTGTTAGAATCAATAAACCAGTAGGAATCTCCATCATAGTACGAGTAAGCCATCTGCCTCTGCTCAAAATCTGCAAGTTCTATGGAATCAGAAGATTTGTATGTGATTTCAATAACATTTCCTGTTTTCATATTTTTTGCCTTAACCCTTACAAATGCCTGACCTTTTCCCGGCTTTACATGGTCGTAGTCCAAAACCCTGTAAGGCTCTCCATTGTGAACAATAAACATATCCTTCTTAATCTGATTAATTCCGATTTTGACTCCCATTTAGACCTCCATAACAATTTTTATCTGTATAATTTTAGCATACAATAAATCTTTTTCAGATGTAGTCAGAGGAAGAAATGAAAATAGAGGATTTAGGGGAATTTGGTCTCATTAAGAGACTGACAAAAATATTAAAAATAAAGGACAGTTCTGTTGTTGTTGGTTTTGGTGATGACTGTTCCTGTGTAAACATATCTGGCCAGCTTGTCCTGTTTACTTCAGATATACAGATTGAGGGGAGACATTTTGTAAAAAATCTGATATCCCCTCAGGATTTAGGCTGGAGAGTTGTTTCTGTCAATGTCAGTGATATTGTTGCCTGTGGTGGAAAACCACGATGGGGATTTATATCTGTATCCGTCCCTCCAGAACTTGATTTTGAGTATATAGAGCAGATTTATACAGGAATGGAAAAAGCCTGTCGGTATTACAAGATGGATATTATTGGAGGAAATACATCTTCCTCAGAAATAATAATCCTCGACCTTTTTTTAACAGGGATTACAGAGCGTTTTGTACCAAGAGGTGGAGCTACAGAAGGAGATTACATACTACTGTCTGGATACACAGGTCTGTCAAGGGCAGGTATGGAACTTCTGAAGATGAAAAAGGACAGTTATGAAGATTTTGAAGAGAGACTGATAAAAAACCATACAACACCTGTTGCAAGAATTGATATAGCTGATAGGATTAACAAATTTGCCAGCAGCTGTATTGACATAAGTGACGGTCTTGCAGGAGACCTGTCTCACATTCTCCACTCTAGCAGGGCAAAAGCAGTTTTATACAGGGAAAAACTACCTGTCAGTCAGGACCTGAAGAGTTTCTGCAGAAAGTACAGTAAAGACTGTTTAAATTACATCCTTTTTGGTGGTGAAGATTACCAGCTTATTTTTACTGTAAAAGAGGAGCATATATCCTACTTTAGTGACTGTTTTGTTATCGGGAGAATAGAGGAAGGCTCTGGAATTTTTCTGAAAGAGGGAAATAATATTAAAAAAGTTCCTGAGAAAGGGTATCAGCATCTATGAAAGAAAAGATAAAAAGTTTAATACAGCTTGAGGAGATAGAACCTGAAGCATTAAAACAGATATACGACATTGCATCGCTGGATATAGTTAAAAAGCTTGCCATTATGCCTGACGTTCATACTGGATACGACCTGTGTATTGGAGGAGTTGCCCTTGTTGAAGGACATATATCACCTTCCTTTGTAGGTTACGACATAGGCTGTGGTATGTGCTTTGTTAATACAGGCGTTAGTGTAAAAGATGTATTCAAAACAAAAAGGGATAGAGAAGAGATTGCTAAAAAAATTTACAAAGAGATACCTGTAGGGAAAACTATAAGAAAAAGACCCCTTGATTACAAAAAATTCCGTTCAGCAAGTGGAGATAGTTCTTTAGAAAAAAAGGTAAATGATAAACTGTTTCATTCCCTGGGGACACTTGGCAGTGGCAATCACTTTATTGAGATTGGAGAGAATTTAGAGGGAAATCTGTGTATAACAATACATTCAGGTTCAAGAAATATTGGTCATACAATAGCAAGCTATTACATGAAAAAGGGCAGATTTCTCCCTTTAGATTCCTTCTGGGGAAAAGCATACCTTGAAGACATGAACTTTGCCCTTAATTATGCTCTTGCAAACAGATTGACAATGATGAAAACAGTATTGAGAGTTTTAAATTTTACAGAAAAAGAGATAGATAGGATTATTCGTAAAACCCTTATTAATGAGAACCACAACCATGCTGTCCTGACAGATGAAGGGGTACTGCACAGAAAAGGAGCAACACCAGCGGAGGATGGACAGAAAGGAATAATACCTGCAAACATGAGGGACGGTGTTTATATAACAGTCGGTCTCGGAAATGAAGAGTTTCTTTCATCTGCATCCCATGGTGCAGGGAGAGTGCTTTCAAGGAGAAAAGCAAAAGAGCTTATAGATATAAGAGAGTTTAAAAAAGTTATGGAGATGGCAGATGTTGTGGCAAAGGTGGACAGCTCTACAGTAGATGAGGCACCATTTGCCTATAAGGATATAAATCAGGTTATAAAAGCTCAGGAAGGAGTTGTTATAGAAGTTATTGACCAGGTCAGACCTTTAATAAACATAAAAGGTTGATTATCTTATCTTTAGCGTTGAAAGGGCTATAATTGCAAGCAGAATAGATATTATCCATACCCTCGTAACTATCTTCGGCTCTTCTATTCCTTTTTTCTCAAAATGGTGATGTATAGGAGCCATGAGAAATAGTCTTTTACCTGTTATTTTGAAGTAGGTAACCTGTAAGATTACTGAAAGGGTTTCCACAACAAAAATTCCTCCAACGACAGCCAGAACAATCTCCTGCTTTGTTATAACTGCAACAGTTCCTAAAACAGCACCAATTGACAGAGAGCCAGCATCACCCATAAACACCTCTGCAGGAAATGAGTTAAACCATAGAAAACCCAGACCTGCCCCTAAAAATGCCATGAGGAAAACTGTAAGTTCTCCACTTCCTGCTATATATGGAATATGGAGGTAGGAGGCGAGCTTGTGGTGTCCAGCAATGTATGCAAAAAATGCGAACGTTCCAATGGCTATCAGAGAAGGTCCAATAGCCAGCCCATCAAGACCATCTGTAAGATTCACCCCATTAGATGTTCCAACAATAACAAAAACAATGAAAGGGATATAGAGGAAACCAAGGTCTATAAACAGATTTTTGAAAAATGGAAAGTATAAAACAGAATCAAAGGCTGGATACAGAAACAGAGCTACAGCAATAACAGAGGCAAGTAAAAGCTGGATGGAAAACTTAACCTTTGCAGAAATACCTTTCTTTGTCTTTATCTTATTGTAATCGTCCCATCCTCCCAAAGCAGCAAAAGATATCATAGCAAACAGTGTTATCCAGATATAAAAATTATCAAGTCTGCACCACAGAATTGTTGAAAGGAGAACAGAAAAAACAATCAATACTCCTCCCATTGTAGGAGTATGCTTTTTACCTGCATGACCGTCAGGTGTGTATTCCCTTACATAACCCCCCTCTTTTCTCTGGAACAGCTTTAACTTCCTGATTATGTAGGGTCCAACCAGAAGGGATATAAAAAACGAAGTGATGAGGGCATAAAAGCCTCTAAATGTTATATATTTAAACAGATTTATATCAAAATACTGATACAGCAGATGGTAAAGCATCTATCTACCTGTTAGGTGAGAATAGCCTATCAAGGATTATAGCTGTTGCATTTCTAACAGAAAGATGGTTGTAATCTCCTGCTCCAAGTACAGGTTCCAGAATGAAATCACAGCTGCTGACTAACTCTTCTGGCATTCCCCAACCTGTTCCCATAAGTATTAAAAATGTTTCGTCACTGCTCCTGATTATGTTAGACATTTCTTTGTAAGAAACAGTCTGAGGATACTTTTTTGCCGATGTTGCAATCAGTTTAGGCTCCTTTCCTGTTCTTTTTTTTATGTCTTCTATTGCCTGAGTTATAGTTGAAACAAGCCTGACCAATTTTGCAGCCTCTGCTCTCCTTGGATTGAAACGGGAACCAAACCCTTCTGTCCAGTATTTAATCTGTTCGGAAATAACAAACTGCTGAGCCTCAAGGGGCTGTATTATGTAATATCCCCCAAGCTCGTATGTTCTTGCAGGCCTTGCTATATCGTGAAAATCAAGTGTTGTGAATGAAGTTACTACCCATTTTTTGTCTTTGTTTACTGCAGGATAGTGGACAACAGATACAAAAACATGTCCGTTTTTCATTCACCGCCTCTGTATTTAATATATTTTACAGTTCCATCAGCAAACTCTGTTTTTAAAGGAAAGAACTTTACAGTCAGCCTGTTTAAAGGAAGTTCTTTAACCTTTATATGCTCAGACTTTCCAGGGTCGTAATCAAACTCAACATTCATTTTTACTTCTTCCCCCGGCTGTATGGTCATTCCTTTAAAGAAGTTAAGTGCTTTGTTTATGTTAATTTTCTTTTCCATAACCTTTTTTCCATCAACATACACAATTACTTTTCCTGAAATATTGTTTATTTCTTTTCCTGTGTTGTTTTTGAACAACATCTTCAGAACAATCTGGTCCGATCTCTGCCACAAACTTTCTTTCAGTTTCAGAGGCTTAAACTTTTTAGACAAAACCCTGTAAGTAACGAACTTCTGGTTCTCGTCTGCAACAATAATATCTGTTATTTTTGAAGAGGGCACAGATACCTGCTTTTTTCCCTCTAACACCTCTATCCTCTTTTCTAACTGCTGAACTCTCTTTTCTAACTGCTGAATTCTTTCCTCCAGTGTTAAACTAAAGGAATGTCCAGCCAATCCAAGAAATATAAAAAAAATCAGTGGCTTTCTCAAGTTTTACCTCTCATTTTTTTCTGTCTGTTTTGTCTGGGGGATATCTGATAAAACAGAAGAGCTTTTCAGAGACTTGTGATGGATATAAGACATTGCAAACACTATAAACAGGAAAATTCCTCCAAGCCAGTATGTTATTTTGGTGAGTATGTTGGAAGCTCCTGCTCCTAAAACTGTTGCTGCTGCACCTGAGCCAAATATTGCTCCAATTTCTGCACCTTTTGTTTTCTGCATGAGAACGATAACAATGAGCAGTACTGCATCTATAATAAGGAGTACTGCAAGAACTGTAAAAAGGAAGTCCATATCTTAAACCTCCATCACTTCTGTTATTATTCTGTAAAATCTTTCAGGGTCAAGACTTGCTGTTCCAACTAAAAACCCGTCTATATTCTTTTCCTTTATAAGCTCCCTTGCATTTTTCTCATTTACACTGCCACCATAAAGTATGCGTGTTTTACTGTCATTGCCTTTTGATATCTCATTAATCAGTGACCTTATAAATCGGTGAACTTCCTGGGCCTGCTCTGGTGTTGCATTGATGCCTGTTCCTATAGCCCATACAGGTTCATATGCAATATCTATATAAACCATATCCCTCTCAACACCTGCAAGGCCATTCCTGATTTGCCTTTCCACAACAGACAGCGTTTTACTCTGTTCTCTCTCTTCCAATGTTTCCCCTACACACAGTACAGGTCTGATACCATGTTCAATTGCAGATATCACTTTTTTATTTATAAGACTGTCCTTCTCACCAAATCTGTGTCTTCTTTCTGAATGACCAATAATTACATAATCTACTTCTAATTCATTCAGCATCAGTGGGGATATTTCTCCTGTAAAGGCTCCTTTTTCCTCATAATACATATTCTGGGCACCTAACTTTACATTGTATTCCCCCTCTTTTTTTGCTGCATCCAGCCTGATAGATGCAGATGACAGTGCTGTAAAAGGAGGGGCTATCATAATTTCTACTTTTGTAAGGTCCTTTACAGAAGGGATAAACAGGTCTAAGTATTCTAATGTTTCTCCTACAGTTTTGTTCATCTTCCAGTTTGCTGCTACAAGATAGCTCATTTTACTCTCCAAGTTCTCTGATTTCTTTGTTTATCACATTTCCATTTTCATCAAGCTCGTAAATTATAGGTGTTCCTGTTGGTATCTCAACCTTTATAATCTCTTCAGGAGATAACTTTTCCAGATACATAACTATGGAACGGAGGGAGTTCCCGTGGGCTACTACTAAAACATCTCTGCCGTCCAGTATGTCACCCATAATGGCTCTTTCAAGGAAAGGTATTGTCCTTGCTGCCGTATCCTTCAGAGATTCTCCTTCAGGAGGTGGAATGTCATAACTTCTTCTCCACAGATGAACTATTTCTTTTCCCCACTTTTCTCTTGCTCTGTCTTTGTTTAATCCCTGCAGAGTTCCGTAATGTCTTTCATTCAGTGCTTTATCTTTTATTACAGGGATAAACAGTCCTATAGTCTCAAGTATTATTCTGAGTGTTTCCTGAGCCCTTGACAGGTCTGAAGTGTAGGCCACTGAAAATCTTATATCTTTGAGCAGTTCTCCTGCCCTGTAAGCCTCTTCTTTTCCTTTTTCTGTTAAAGGAACATCAACCCATCCTGTAAATCTGTTCTGCAAATTCCAGACAGATTGACCGTGTCTTACAAGAACCAGTTTAGGCATTTGCCAGTTCTCCTTTCTCTTTTTTATTTATTTTACCATTAATCAATTTCTCCATTGGTATTAATCCAAAGGGAATAACAGAAAACAAAAGCATCTTTAAAACAAAACTGTTTTCCAGTCTGAAATCTTTTCTTGCCTGATACAGAATATACAGGAAGATAAGCCACAGAATTCCGTGGATAGAGCCAAATATTTTGGTAGCAATCTCGTATCCAGATATGTACTTCAGTTGGCATTCCAATAAAGACAAGTACAATGAGAGAGATGCCCTCTATAAAGGATATCTTTGCCAGTCTGTCCATTCTTTTCTCCTTATTTATGGAATTTTTCAAGTATAAATTCTACTTCTGGAGTGTAGATTTTTTTATGGGAATCTTCATAAACAATAAGAGGCTTTCTCTACTGTTTCCCCTCCTGATTTTCCTCCTTTTATCCCTTCCAGTAAAACATGAGTTGCAGATTCATCAATTGTCGGATGAACAGTCCTGTATCTTTTCGGCTGGATATTTTGCTCAATCAGACTGGTTATAAATTCAGAAAATCTTGAAGATGGGATGATGGCAAACAGTTTTCCACCATTTTTAAGAAGGTATGATGAGGCCTTAACGAAATCTTTTATTTTCCCCTCTATCTCAAATCTTGCTATATTTTTCTCTGTTTTTTCTATATCTAAAGGTGGCTGATGATATGGAGGGTTAAACACCGCGTATTCAAAACTCTCGGAGCGAAATATTCTCTTGATTTCTCTGACATCACCTTTAAAAAGCTGGGCTTTTATGTTATTTATATGAATATTTCTCCAAGCCTGAGAGAAAAGGCTCTCCTGAAGCTCTATTCCATAAAGCTGGACTTTTTTGTATTTTAGACTCAGGAGTATCAATATGATGCCAGAACCTGTTCCCAGGTCTATAAGCTTTGATGGCCTGTCTGTTATCTTTACAAAAGAGGCAAGGAGAAGGCTGTCTATATTAAATCTATAACCTTCCTTGCTCTGTATAATCTTTATTTTTCCTCTCAGAAAAGGAGTGAGCGTCTCTTCTTCCTTTATTTCCATTACTATCTGACTTTTATCCCTGCCAGTTCTAACAGTGTTTCTGCTCTTTCCCTCATTTTTTCAAGGTTTTCTATCTCTTCAAGGGAGAGGGCTTCTCTCTGCTCTAACCTTGAAACAGCCTCTTCTAATATCTTTTTTTCCTGTTCAACATTTATCTCTCCCAGTTCAAAAGCCTCTTCTACCAGAATGATAACCCTGTCTCCTCTAATATCAATGGTTCCGTATGTTACAGCAAATTCAACTGGTTCTTTTTCTGACCTTTCTATTCTCAGCTTCCCCGGGACAACGTTCGTAAGAAGGAGCATATGATTTTCTAAAATGCCAATTTCCCCATCTGATGTGTTTACAACTGTCTGCTCAACTTCTCCCTGGAACACTATACCATTTGGAGTAACAACCTCTAACTGATACATTCCTTGCCTCCTGTTAATTCTTTCAATAAATTAGTTTACAATAATTTAGACTAAATTTCATAAATGGAGGTTTAATGATGAAGGTAGGTGTTTTACTTGCAGGGTGCGGAGTTTTTGATGGTGCTGAAATACACGAGGCAACACTGACTCTCTACTTTTTAGAGAGGGAAGGTGTGGAAATTGTGTGTATGGCTCCAGACATTCCTCAGAAGGAGGTCATAAACCATTTGAATGGGGAGAAGATGAACGAAACGCGGAATGTCCTTGTTGAGGCTGCGAGGATAGCGAGGGGAGACATAAAAAACATAAATGAGGTTTCTGCTGACGATATAGATGCTCTTATAATGCCAGGTGGATATGGTGTTGCCAAAAACTTTTCTAACTTCCTTGAAAAGGGAGCAGAGGCTGATGTTATACCAGAGGTGAAAAGACTGCTTGTTGAAATGTTCCAGAGAGGAAAGCCAATAGGTGCTGTATGTATATCTCCTGTTATAGTTGCAGCGGCACTCCGGGAAGCAAAGGCCAGACTGACAATAGGAAGTGATGAGCAGGTGGCAAAAGCTATAGAAGCAATGGGACAACAGCACTTAGTATGTCCAGTCTCAGAAGCTCTTGTAGATGAGGAGAACAAAATTGTTTCAACTCCTGCATATATGGAAGGGAAGACAATAAAAGATGTTGCAGAGGGTATTGAAAAATTAGTTAAAGAAGTTATCAGACTTGCAGGTAAGTAATGATACTCAGAAAAGAGCAGATTAAGGAACTGTTAAAAATAGGCTCAATAGAGATTAATCCCTTTGATGAGGAATCTCAGCTAAAGGTTTCTTCTGTTGATTTGAGACTCTTCTGACAGAGAGCTTATACGTACTCTGTAGAGCTGGAACCTGAGTTCCAGCTCCTTGACCCTAAAAACCCTTATCTTCAGACAATAGAAAGAAAATACATATCACCCCAGGGAATAGTTATTGAGCCTAAAAGGTTCATTCTCATTGAGACAGAAGAGTATATAAAGATTCCAGAAAATGTGTCTATCTTCTTGCAGCCAAAGTTCAGACTTGTGAAAATGGGAATCCAGCTCATCAACACAGGCTGGCTTGAGTGTGGATTTGAGGGAAACATAACATTATCTCTTTTTAACAGTAATGACCTCCCTGTCAGGCTTTACGCAGGAATGTCAGCTGTCCATATCTTCTTTGAAAAAACAGGATAGGAGGTAGTTTTTGAAAGAGGTTAACATAGGAATAGTTGGTTATGGTGTTGTTGGAAATGGTGTTGCAAAAATAATTGAGGAAAAATCCGAACTACTTCAGAAGAAGTCAGGTATAAAAATAAATCTGAAGAAAGTTTTTACAAGAAACTGGAATAAGAAGTTTCCTTACCCTTTATCAGAGGAGAAGAAAGCTTACTCGCTGGAAGAAATTTTAGAAGACAGGGGTATACAGATAGTTGTTGAGCTTACAGGAGGAATAGATTTTCCATTTAAACTGATAACAGATTCAATCAATAAGGGTAAGCATATAGTAACAGCAAATAAAGCTCTTCTCGCAGAAAAGGGAAGAGAAATCTTCTCTATAGCTGAGAAAAACAAAATAAGAATTGGCTTTGAGGCAGCAGTTGGAGGAGGTATACCTATAATCAGAGCATTAAGAGAAGGTCTTATTGCAAACAGAATAACAAATATTTATGGAATACTTAACGGAACAACAAACTACATTCTCACAAAGATGTTTAAGGAGCACAGAGATTTCAGCTCTGTTCTGAAAGAAGCTCAGAAGTTAGGATATGCAGAAGCAGACCCAACACTTGATATAAATGGAACAGATGCTGCCCACAAAATAGCCATTTTAGCTTCTCTGTCTTATGGTGGTTTTATAGATTTTGACGGTGTTTACATAGAAGGAATTGAGAAGATAGACAGCCTTGATATAGACCTTGGAAGGGAACTGGGATATACGCTGAAACTTCTTGCTATAGCTAAAAGCCACAATGGAGAGGCTGAGGTTAGAGTTCATCCAACATTTATTCCTTCTGATCATCCCCTTGCAAAGGTTGATGGGGTTTTCAATGCGGTTATGGTTGAGGGAGATTCGGTAGGTGAGACTATGTTTTATGGAAAAGGGGCAGGAAGTCTTCCTACTGCAAGTGCTGTTGTAAGCGATATAGTGGATATTGCAAAAAGTATAGCTCTTGGTGTGGGAAGAGAGATAGAAGTCACCTCTATAAACTGGGAACACAGACAGCTCACACTGACAAAGGTGAAGGATTTTTATACACGATACTACGTGAGATTTACTGTTCCGGACATTACAGGTGTTCTGGCAAAAGTAGCAGCTGTTTTTGCAAAACATAACATCAGTATTGCAGCTGTTATACAGAAAGAAAAGGTTCTTTCAATAGCAAGAAAAGCAGATGAAAAGATTGTTCCCCTCGTAATACTCACACATACAGCCTCAGAAAACAGCATACAGTCAGCCATCAGCGAGATAGAAAGTCAGGGTATAACAGCAGAAAAACAGTTATCGTAAGGGTTGAAGATGAGGAAAGATGAGAGTATCCAGTGTTAACAGTTTAAGGAGAAAAGCAGGGCTTATTCTTGCTCCTGTTGTAGCAGCTTTTATATATCTCCTACCCCTTGACCTGAACACAGACGCCCGTGCTGTTTTTTCTATTATGGGTTTCTGTCTTGTTTTCTGGCTGACAGAAGTAATTCCACTCTCAATGACAGCCCTCCTTGGAGTATCTATTGCCGTTGTGCTGGGAATAACAGATGTAAAGGAAGCATTCCTGAGTCTTGGACATCCCGTTATCCTGCTTTTTTATTGGCAGTTTTCTGATAGCCCAGTCAATGACCAAGCACGGTCTTGACAGGAGATTTGCTCTAAATCTTTTGTCAAAAGATTTTTTTCTGAAAAGTCCTATCAGACTTATTGCAGGTTTTTCCATTATATCCTTCCTGCTCTCTATGTGGGTCAGCAATACAGCAACAACTGCAATGCTCCTTCCTCTTGTCCTTGGTATCATACATACTCTGAAAAAAAACAGATTAGCCAACACCGGTACGTTTGCTATTTTTGCTCTTCTGTCTGTTGCCTATGCAGCTTCTATAGGAGGGGCAACAACTCTGATTGGAACACCAACAAATCTTATAGGCGCTGGATTTTTAAAAGATGCTGGTTATGATGTTAACTTTTAAAATGGTTTATTATGGCTTTTCCAATAACTGTTCCTCAGTTACGATGATCGAATGCTACTGTACATCAGGGTCTGCACTCTGGAGATTCTTCTCTTTTGATGTAAGTAGAGTAAAAAGCATAATCTTAGAAGAAAAGAAGAAACTGCCGAGGATAAATACAGGAGAAAAAAACACACTTTTAATCTTCCTTTTAGCAGCATTTTTCTGGGTTTTACCGGGACTTGCAAATCTACTGGGAAACCAGCAGATGTACATATTTCTAAAAACCCATATACCGGAAGCTATTGTGGGACTTGTAGCAGGAATTCTGCTGTTCCTTTTACCAGCGAGAAAAAATGAGGGAACATTAACAGTAAAGGACTTAAAAGAGTTAGACTGGGACACTGTCCTTCTTTTTGGAGGGGGAATTGCTCTCGGTAAGCTGATTATAAAGACAGGTCTTGCAGAATACATAGGTAAAAATGTTGCTGATTTTGTATCTCCAGAAAATGCTGTGTTGTTTATTATCGTTCTTGTTGTGTCCATGATACTTCTAACGGAGGTCAGTTCCAATACGGGCAACAAAGCCATAACGCTTGGGCAACCTATACTGATAGGTATACTGAAAGAAATGACTGTGGAAATATTCTATCCTGTGTTCGGGATAATCATTGCTGCAAGCTTTGCTTTTATGCTTCCAATAGCAACCCCTCCAAATGCAATTATTTACGGCAGCAGGTATATTTCCATAGATAGGATGGTAAAGGTTGGCCTCTTTATGAACATTATAGGCTCGGTTATAATATCTACTTTCATAATAATCTATATGAAGTGAGGTGAGTGAATGGAAACGAAATGGGAGTTTTCTGCCGGTGGAGTCAGTTTACAGAAAGAAAGAAGATGGAGATCTGGAAATTCTTTTAATCAGGGTACAGAACAGATGGAGTTTCCCAAAGGGGAATATTGAAGGGGAGAACCAAAAGATAAAGCTGCACTGAGAGAAGTCAAAGAAGAGACGGGAGTAGATGCTGAAATTGTTGAGTATCTTGGAGAAGTAGACTACTGTACAGTATGGAACCTTGACAGGAATTCACAAGTTTGTTTACTACTACCTTATGAGATACATCGGTGGAGAAATAACTCCACAAAAGGAAGAGATAGATGAGGCAAAATTTATTCCCCTCAAAAAGGTAGAAGAACTTCTCACCTATCCTACTGACAGAAAAATATTTGAAAAGGGCTTTTAAAAGTCTCTTGGAAAAGATAGGTGAGGTTTGATGTGTACCTGCTTGCAAAAACATTTTTTTAATTTTTCTGAGAAACTTGGCAGAGACGCTGCACTGAACTTGAGGCGAAAAAAAAATAGGTTCAACATTCTGGAGGTTAGGTTACAGGAAAAATGTGATACTGAAAAATTTAGACATTGCCTTTCCTGAAAAAAAGAAATAAAATGGAGTGAAAAATAGGGAGAGTAATCTCTCCAGAGTATAGGAGAAGAACTCTCGTTGAGTTTCCAAGAAAATTCCTGATTACGTTCACAGTGGGGAGATAGACAAAATTTTTTTTATTGACGAGGGGGAAGATATACTGAAAGAAAAAGGAGGAAAGATTATTGTATCTGCCCATATTGGCAACTGGGAGATTGGAGGGGCAGGTATATCCAGAAAATATGGAAATTTAGTGAGCCTTGCTTACGGATGAAAAACAGGAAACTGAACAGTCTGATAACACAGATAAGAGAATCTTCAGGAATGGAAGATAATATTCCATGACCAGCCACTGAAGGATTTTCTAAAGGCATTAAAAGAAGGAATGACAATTGTTTTTTTAGTTGACCAGAATGCCCTCAGGCACAGAGGGATTTTTGTAAATTTTTTTTCGCTTCCTGCGTCAACAGTTTCTTTTCCTGCAAAACTTTCAGCAAAGTATGGGTATCCAATAATATTTTCCTATCAGTATTTCGACTTTAAAACCAGAACATACAGGGGAATTGTAAAAAATTTGGAAACCTCAGACAGAAAAGATGTGAGAGAAGTATAGTTCAGGCATATACGGAAGAAGTTGAAAAAGCTGTCAGAAAACATCCTGAGCAGTACTTCTGGGTCCACAAAAGATGGAAAACACGGCCAGAAGGAGAACCTGAAAATTTATATACTTAAATTCTTCTAATGCATATCAATATTCAGTTAGCATCTCTGGTATAATTATTCAAAAAATGTATTAGAGGAGAAGATGAAAAAGGAAAACTCAGTAAAACTTTTTAAAGAAGCCCAGAAATATCTGGTAGGTGGAGTTAACTCTCCTGTTAGAGCCTTCAAATCCATTGGTATGGAACCCCTGTTTATCCAGAAAGGTAAAGGAAGCAGAGTGTGGGATGCTGATGGAAACGAGTTTATTGATTATGTATTGTCATGGGGACCATTAATTTTGGGACATGCCCACGACCAGATTATCAATGCTATAAAGCATATTTCAAACTATGGAACAAGCTTCGGAGCTCCAACAGAGATAGAGATAGAGATGGCAAAAGCTGTCGTTGATGCCGTTCCTTCTGTAGAAATGGTCCGATTTGTAAATTCTGGAACAGAAGCCACAATGTCAGCAATAAGGCTGGCAAGGGGATACACAGGAAAGAAAAAATTATAAAGTTTGACGGATGTTATCACGGGCATGGAGACTCTCTTTTAGTTTCTGCAGGGTCTGGAGTGGCAACACCTGGTATACCAGGAACACCTGGGTATTCCTGAAGAGTTAGCCCAGCTTACAATTGTTCTTCCCTACAACAATATTGAAGCTGTAGAGGAGGCGTTTAAGAAGCATGGAAACGACATAGCCTGCGTGATAATAGAGCCTGTTGCTGGTAATATGGGTGTTGTAGCTCCATCTAAAGAGTATCACCAGAGATTAAGAGAGATAACAGAAGAGTATGGTGCTCTTCTTATATGGGATGAGGTTATGACAGGCTTCAGACTTTCTCTGGGAGGAGCTCAGGAACTTTATGGAATACAGCCTGACCTTACGACAATGGGGAAAGTTATTGGAGCTGGACTACCTGTTGGAGCATACGGCGGAAAGAGAGAGATAATGATGCATGTTGCACCAGAAGGACCTGTTTATCAGGCAGGAACATTATCAGGAAATCCCCTTGCCATGGCAGCAGGACTTAAACAGCTTGAGATACTAAAAGATAAAAACCCCTATCCAGATTTAGACAGAAAAGGAGATAGATTAGAAAAAGGTATGAGAGAGCTGATAGATAAGTATGGAATAAAGGCGACAGTAAACAGGGTAGGGTCAATGATAACAATGTTCTTCACAGACAAAGAGGTGAAAAACTTTGATGATGCAAAATCCTCAGACCTTGAACTGTTTAATAAATTTTATAAATTGATGCTGGATAAGGGTATATACCTTGCTCCATCCCAGTTTGAGGCCTCTTTCCTCAGCACTGCCCACAGCGATGAGGATATTAACAGAACGCTAAATGCCATAGAAGACACATTTAAACAGCTTTGAGGGGAGAAGATGGGGAAATCTCCTGTTCAACAGAGGATAGACAGCTGGATAGACAGCTGGAATGAGCATAATTTAGACAGAATTATGGAAAATTATGCAGAAACTGCAGAGCTGTTTGACCCAAAGATAAAGGAAGTGTACCCAGACCTGCTTACTTTAGAAGGTAGAGACAGCATAAAGAACTATTACAGTGTTGTCCTGAAGGTATTTCCACAGCTGAATATAAAACCCCTGGGACTGTGGATTAAAAATCATGTAGCCCTCCTTGAATACTACATATACACCTCTGAAGATGCAAAAATAGACGTGATATCAAAGTTTTATCTGAATAAAGAAAACACAATTCAGGGACATTTCGTTTATTATGGATTGAGCTACAAAGAACTAAAGGAGGAACAGTAGTATAGATGAAATGTCCAAACTGTGGTTCCCTTAACGATAAGGTTGTTGATACCCGCCAGTCAAAAGACGGGACAGTTATAAGAAGAAGAAGGGAATGTCTTGACTGTGGATTTAGATTTACCACATATGAGAGATATGAAGAGGAAAAGATTGTTGTTAAGAAAAAAAACGGAACAACAGAGCCTTTCAGCAAAGACAAAATAGTCAGAGGTATAAGACTTGCCTCAAAAAAACAGACCCGTTTCTGAAAGACAGATGGTTCAGATTGCAGATGATATAGAAAAGTATCTCCTTGAGGAAGGTAAACTGGTTGTGGAAAGTACAGAGATAGGAGACCTTGTCCAGGAAAGATTGAAAAAGATTGATACTGTTGCTTACCTGAGATTTAAATCAGTTTATAACGAGTTTAAAGACCTGAAAGATTTTGAAAGAGCATTAAAAGAGATAGAAGAGAGGGAAGAATAATCCCTCTACTCGTACTTTTCTATAATACTGTAGATTTCCCTCAGCTTTCTTTCAATCAGTTTTTCTATCTTTCTCTTCTCCTCTTCAGGCAGTTTTCTGTATATGGAAGAAAATCTTTTGTTAATCTCCCTGAAGCTGTCTTTAAATGGATTTTTTACTCTTTTTTCAGCTTCTTCCCCCAATATATCCTTTACTTTCCTTTCTACCTCTTTTTTAGTCAGGTTGTTTCTGACTATCTCTTCAATAAGGGCTTTCATTTTCTCTGGATAGTTTCTCAGCTTATTTACCTCTATGGCAAGGCTGTAGGACCAGCCGTGTTTTTTAATAGCTTCCTTTATTTCAGATGCCACATTCAAAATTTTCAGTCTTTCTATAAATGTTCTGAGATTTGTTCCAGACAGCTTCTGCAGAGTTTTCTCTATAATCTGTCCTTCCCTTCTCTCTTCTTCTGTCAGACTTTTTATATTTCCTGATATGTAGTTGAAAATCTTTCTTGATATTTTAATCACCTCTTCTTTATCTTTTTTAGAACCAATGAAAGATACTCAAGCTGTGACATCAGTTTATCGTAGTCGTTCAGGTCTTCCCTCTGGGCATTTTCAGATATCATCAATGCAAGGGCAGTCTCCTCATCTACATCCAGTATTATTGCTGGAATTTTGTTCCTCTTCAGATATTCAAAGGCTTTTATCCTTATATATCCAATTATCCTTTCATAACTTCCATCAGAGAGCCTCCTTACCACTACAGGCTGGGCAAGCCCAAATGCCTTTATGTTTTCTGCCAGTTCAACAACTCTTTTAGGGTCCACATAACTTCTGTCATGGAATCGGGGATTTTTTATTTTTGATATTTCTATCTCTTCAGGTTTAACTTCCTGAATAGTCTGAATAGCCTCTTTAACTTTTTTTGAGCTTTTTGTATCTAACACATCTTCAAATATCCCAATGTCCATTTTATTTTCCTCCTAAACAGTAATTTCAGAATGTATCAGCACTCTTCTGAGTATCTCATCTGTTATACTTTCAAGTGTAAGCAGAATATCCCTCTGGGCTTTTTTCTCATTTTCAATATACTTCCTTATGGAAACTCTTTTACCTGCTGCTTCTGCCCACGCTATCCTGTCTTTTATAGGTTCAAAAAACAGCTCCTGTGAAGCCACCTTTACAAAATCGTACCTGCTTAAAATGTCAGGGATTGTCTGCTTTAAAGAGTTTAAAACATCATTATGCTCTTTAAGTCTTGGTTTATATGCAACAGGAATAAATCCTAATATTGACAGCTGAAGTCTGAATGTCATTACTGCCTGAATAACAGTCTGAAGAGTTCCTACTAAACCTGTAGAATCAACAAAGGTCAGTCTTGTGGGAATGAGGATGTAATCACTTGCTGCTATTGTTCCTACTGTTAAAGCTCCAGAATCTGCGGGAGAGTCTATAAGAACAAAGTCATACTCTTCAGCAAATCCTTTTTTACCAAATCCTCCCCTTAAGAAATTAGAAAGAACCAGTTCCTTACCCATTCTTCCACTTTCTGCTTCTTCTCTAAGTCCCTGATTAGATGGTATGAGGTGGAGATTCTCATTAATCTCAACTGGCTCTACATCTTTACCACTGAATATTCCTGTAATGTCATGTTTTCCTCCAACAAATTCAGAAAGTCTGTTAAAGCCAAAAAGCATGGTCTGAGTACCCTGAGGGTCGTAATCTACTACCAGAACCCTGTACCCCCTCCTGAACAGTTCATAGGAAAAAGCATTGGTCAGACTGCTTTTACCTGCACCACCTTTCTGATTTACAAAACCTATAATCTTTCCCATCTTTATACCTCTTAAATTGATTGTCTTAAAAACTGTTCGGAAAATTTTTTTATTTCTTTAATTTAAGACAGGAAACTGTCTTAAAAATTATGTGTATAATTATTATGAAATTTATATTTATATCTCAGGAGGGGATTATGAATATAGCGGTAATAAGTTTTGACCAGGATTTAGTTACAAGTCTGGCAAAGAAACTACCGGACTTTCAGGTTAAAGGCTACACTGACAGTCTGAGTCTCCTGAGGGAGATATCATTTTTTGACCCTGAAATTATTATCTACGACGCCACCGGCGGAGACCTTGCATTTAACGCACTTGAATTTTTCCTATCGAGGGAACAGGTAAAGGGTAAAAAGATAAAGGTCCTGATATCAAAGGATAATCCTATTGATGAAAAATCACTGTCCCAGTTTTCAGGACTGGACTTTTATGACAAAGAGGCAGAACTGGAAAAACTTGTACAGGATTTAAAAGAAACAGGAGGGGAGGAAGCTACTGTAGAGTCATTTGAAGAAAGCTATCAGCCACCGACAGATATGGAAGCCCTTTTATCTACAGAAAGTCCTCAGACTGAAAGAGGCGAAATAGACCTGTCTATGGAAACGGAAGATATAGAAGACGTAAATGAGCTGCTGAAAGAGATGGAAAACATATCTGTAGAGGAAACTGCTACACCACAGAAAACATCAAAAAAAGAAGAGGCAACAAACACAGGAGGAATGCTAAAGATAACTGTTGAGATATCTCCTGAGGATATCAGAGAAACAGTTTTAAAAATAGCTGTAGAAAAACTTATAGAGGAAATTAAGACAGATGTTGACATACAGAAGATAAAGGAAGACCTTCAGAAGGATTTCTTTGACAGATTAGAAAAAGAGTTAAAAGATTCTGCAGAAGAGATAAAGGAAAATATCAAAAATAAAGTATTTGAAAGTATAGAAAGCGAGCTGAAGGAAAAGGTAAAAGAAAGTATCAAAGAGGATGTTACAAGGATAACAACAGAGCTTGTTAAAGAAAAACTCAATCAGGTTTTTGGGAGTAAGTAGGTTTTAGAAAATATGCAAGGGCAGCTATTAAGGCTGCCCCTGTTAGCATAAATATATGAACAAACACAGAAGCAAGTAAAGCCTTTTCCTTATCAACACCTAAAAGTATCAGTACCCCTGCATATCCGCCTTCGTATGTCTCCTATTCCTGCAATTCCATGAACTGGCAGTATAGTCGTAATATCTCCAGCAGAAGCTGCAAAAAATGCTTTACCAAAGCCCAGGTCAATACCGGCAGGCAGAACAAGATAAAAGGAGCTAAATTTCAGAAAAACGTAAGAACAGAAAGCCCGTATAAAACAGTTATATTTTTGAAATTCAACTTACTTTCCTTGAATTCTTCTAATTTTCCGTAATTTATAACAGAAGATAGATGCTTTAAAATAACAGCTGAAACAGGCATTACAACAATGAGCAGGAAAGCAAAAAAATAAAAACCTTTCAAAACGAGAAAGGCAGCTCCAAAAACGGAAAATAAAGATATTGCATCAAATATCCTGACAGTAAAAAAAGTTATGGCACTTTCTGAAAAAGGTATATTCTCCTTCCTTAACATATAAAAAAAGGAGAGTTCTCCTGTTCTGAAAGGAAGAAATATATTAAATACTGTATTAAATGCAGTTATTCTAAACAGCTTTCTAAAGTCCTTTATAGAAAGTGTTAATCTCCATCTCACAGTTCTTGTAATGTATGAAAGAAAATAAAAAACAAACGCAACTGCAATGTTGAGTGGATTTATCCCCTTAAAAAACTGGATAAATTTCTCAAATCCTATAACAGCATAAAACAGATACAGAAACCCTGCTGTTATCCCAACAGATATGAATATCTCAAACAGTTTAATTAACTTTTTCCTCAACAAGTCCCCTGTTTACTGTTTCTAACTGCTGGTTTCTGATAATTTCCCTGATGATATAAGGTCTTTTTCCCTGAGACTCGTAATAGGTCCTCGTTATCAGTTCAGCAACAATACCTGTTGATATAAGCTGTATTCCAGAGAGGAAAAACAGTGTTCCAAAGATGAGGAGGGGTCTGTTACCGATATCCTGTCCCAAAAACAGCTTTATTCCTACAAGATAAAGAAGGACAGCAGTCCCAAGCAAAAGGAGAACTGCCCCGGAGCCTCCCAGTATTCTGAGGGGTTTTGTCCTGTAATCAAGGAGGAACTTAACAAGTATAAGGTCAAGCAACACCTTAAACGTCCGTGAGATTCCATACTTTGACTTGCCGTAAATCCTTGGATGATGTCTGACAGGAATCTCAGTAACTTTTGCTCCAATAGCCTTTGACAGAGCAGGTAAAAATCTGTGCATCTCTCCATAAAAATCAAGATTTTTAGCTACTTCAGACCTGTAAGCCTTAAGAGAACATCCATAATCGTGAAGATGGATACCTGTTACTTTTGATATAAGCCAGTTTGCTATCCTTGAAGGGAGTGTTCTGCTGATGAATGCATCTTTCCTGTCCTTTCTCCATCCACTAACTATATCG
>JAUZSJ010000052.1 GCA_030949555.1 Persephonella sp.
CTTTCCCATTTACAGGGATGCATGCATACTAGGATAGCAACTAATAAAAGGGTAATCAGATGTTTTATCATTTTGTCTACCTTTTCCTTACAATCAGTACAGAGACAGGAGAGTTTCTAACAACCTTCATTGCTATGGTTCCTAAGAAAAATCTCTTTATATCCTTTCTCTGTCTTTTCCAACAACTACCAAATCACTGTCAAAATCTTTTATTGCTTCTGTTATTGCCCTGTCTGGTGAGGTTTTTATAATTTCAAAATCTGCTTTTATCCCTTCTTTTTTTAGATTTTCTATCAGCTGTTTAAGAAGTTCCACTTTTTTCTGGAAAACTGTTTCGTATATGTGGCTGAAGTGGGCAAATCCTTCCTCTGTATCAGCATGAACAATATCTATCTCTGCTTTTATTTTTTTAGCTATCTCTTTTGCTGTTTCCACTGCCTCAATAGAGTTTGGGAGAAAATCATATCCAACAAGTAGTTTCTCTATTTTTTTAACAGGTTTTCCTTTTACAACAAGTACAGAAAAGCGAGCTTTGTTAACAATTTTTTCAGCTTCATTTCCAAGGAGGAAAGTTTCTGAAGATGTATTTTTGTGGGCTCCAATCACTATAAGGTCAAAATTCCCCTGTTCACCTATCTCAAGAAGTTCCTCTGCAATGTCTCCAGTAACGACAGAAAAAGATGTTTTTATTCCCCTCTCGTTGTTTATTTTCTGGGAAATCTCCTTTAGTTTTTCAGCAGAAATCTGTGTTATCTCTTCAACCTTTTTTACTATCTTTTTAAACTCTTCAGGGTCTATAAAAGGTTCAATGTCGTCAAGTGGAACTGGAAATAGTGTATTTTCAACAATATGAACTAACTTTATCTCAGCATTAAATATATCTGCCAGATAAACGGCAGAGTTTATAACAGTTTCTGTTATTTCGCTGAAGTCTATACCAACAAGTATCTTTTTAAACTGCATCTTACTTCCCTGCTAATCTGTCTTTTGCATACTCCATAAGTCCTCCTGCTTCAAACACTTTTTTAAGACTTTCAGGAAGTGGTTTGAAGCTGTATTCCTTTCCTTTTGTTTTGTTTATTATCTTCCCGACTTCCATATCTATCTCTATGATGTCTCCCTCTTCTGCTTCCTTTGCCGCTTCTGGAGACTCAATAATAGGAAGTCCAAGGTTTATTGCGTTTCTGTAAAATATTCTGGCGAATGATTCGGCTATAATAGCCCCTATTTTTGCTCCTTTAAGTGCAAGGGGAGCGTGTTCCCTTGAAGAACCACATCCAAAGTTCTTACCTGCAACTATGATGTCCCCCGGCTGCACTTTCTTGGGAAATTCAGGGTCTGCATCCTCCATAACATGTTTTGCCAGTTCCTGCGGGTCTGTAGTTACAAGATATCTTGCAGGTATTATCTCATCAGTATTGATGTCATCTCCAAACTTCCATACTCTTCCTTCTATTTTCAATGAGATACCTCCTGAAGTTTTGTAGGAAATTTACTGAAATAATACCATAAAAGGCAATTTCAATGTAAGATAATTGATATAAAAAAACAGGAGATGGAGCTGTCAGATGAAGGTTTGCTTTTTGGAATTGAAGACTGGGAAAAACTGTACATAGAAAGGAGATTGAGGGAAAAGAAACTGTCCGGGGAGTTTTTGTTTTTCAGAGAAGCTCTGGATATAAGTAACGTAGAAAAAGCAAAAGATGCTGATATTTTAAGTGTTTTTATATACTCAAAACTGACACCAGAAGTGATTGATAAAATGCTCCATCTGAAACTGATAATAACAAGGTCTTCAGGGTACGACCATATAGATGTGGATTATGCTCTAAAAAAGGGTATAAAGGTTGCCCACATTCCCGGTTATGGAAACAATACAGTGGCAGAGTACACTTTTGCTCTTATTCTTGCCCTTGCAAGGAAGATGAAGCCGATGATAGAAAATTCAAGCAAAGGTATCTTTACCAGAGAAGGTCTGATGGGTATAGATATTATGGGTAAAATAATAGGTATTGTTGGGACAGGAAGAATTGGCTCCCATGTTGCACGAATTGCCTATGGGTTTGGCATGAGGATACTTGCATACGACAGGTCAAAAAACATGGAGCTTGTTGAGAAGTATAATGTTGATTATGTTGGTCTTGAAGAGCTTCTCTCCCGCTCTGACATTGTTACAGTACACCTTCCTTACAACAGGGCTACCCACTTTCTGATAAACAGATTTAACATAAAGCTGATGAAGTTGGATGCGATGCTGATAAATACTTCAAGAGGGGAAGTGGTAGAGCTTGATGCTATTGTTGAAGCACTGAAGGAAGGAAGACTTGCTGGTGGTGTTGGACTGGACACAATTGAGACAGAGATAACAGTAGAGGAAGAACTGATGAAAAAAACAGGCCTCAGGGCTTTAAAACTGAAAAAAGCGGCAGAAGCCAAGTATCTACTCAGTCAGGCAAATGTAATTGTCTCTCCCCACGTTGCTTACTACACAAAAGACGCATCAGAGAGAATACTGGATATGACAGTGGATAACATACAGAAATTTATAACAGAAGGAGAGGTTGTCACCCCAGTTCCTGAGACTTAGTTTCACCATACAGGACAGACCAAAGGTTTTGTGCTATAATATGGATTACTTTGAAAATTTACAGAGGGGTTATTTTGGATTTTAAAGGTAAAACAGTTTTGGTTACAGGTTCAACAAGGGGAATAGGAAAGGCTATAGCAACAGCATTTGCAAAGCATGGAGCAGATGTAATCATTACAGGGAGAAATAAAGGTACAGCGGAAATTGTGGCTGAAAATCTGAAAAATGAGTTTGGTGTAAATGCCTATGGGTTTAAATTAGATTTTTCAGAGGATATACCCCAGCAGTGGAAAGAGATAGAAAAAACCACCGGACAGATTGATATCCTTGTAAATAATGCAGGTCTGACAAAGGATACTCTTTTTATAAGAATGAAGGATGAAGACTGGAATCAGGTAATCCAGACAAACCTTACAGGGACATTTAAGATAACACAGCTTGTTGTAAAAGGTATGATGAAAAAAAGATGGGGAAGGATTATAAATATTTCTTCCATAATAGGTTTTATTGGTAATCCAGGGCAGGTAAATTATGCAACAACAAAGGCAGGACTGATTGGATTTACCAAATCCCTTGCAAAGGAACTGGCACCAAGAAACATAACAGTTAATGCTGTTGCTCCCGGATTTATAGAGACAGATATGACACAGGAGCTTCCTGCTGAGATAAAAGAAAAGTATTTAGAGCAGATTCCTTTAGGCAGATTCGGAAAACCAGAAGATGTTGCAGGTGTTGTTCTTTTCCTTGCATCAGGTATGGCAGATTACATAACAGGTGAAACTGTTCATGTGAATGGCGGAATGTATTGAAAAATAATATTTGGAGGTTATAAAGGAATGGAAGAGAGAATCAAAGAAATTATTGCAGACCAGCTTGGGATTGATGTTGAACAGATAAAGCCTGAGTCAAAATTTGTTGACGACCTTGGAGCTGACTCACTTGATGTTGTTGAACTTATAATGGCATTTGAAGAAGAGTTTGATGTAGAGATTCCTGATGAAGATGCAGAGAAAATTCAAACAGTTGGAGATGTTATAGAGTATATCAAGCAAAAGAAAGGAGAATAATCACAGGATGAGAAGGGTTGTCGTTACCGTATTGGAGCTATAACACCTGTTGGACATAATGTAAACGATACATGGAATGCCCTTGTTAACGGGGTCAGTGGTATTGATGTTATAAAGCGGTTTGACCCTTTCTCCTTATAATCTCCCTGTTGTCATAGCAGGAGAGGTAAAAGATTTTGACCCTAAAAAGTATCTAAATCCTAAAGATGCAAAAAGAATGAGCGATTTTGTTAAGTTTGCAATGGTTGCTGCAAAAGAGGCTATTGCAGACTCTGGGCTTGAGCCTGAAAAAATAGACCTGAACAGAGCAGGTGTTATAGTGGGAACCGGTATTGGTGGTCTGAGAGACATAGAAGACCAGCAGACTCTTCTACTTGAAAAAGGTGCAAGAAGGGTGTCTCCCTTCTTTATCCCTTCTGGCATATCCAATATGGCATCAGGATATATATCTATTGAGTTTGGATTTAAAGGTCCCAACTCTTGCGTCGTTACTGCCTGTGCAACAGGAACCCGCATGCTATAGGTGATGCTTTCAAGATAATTCAGCGGGGTGATGCAGATGTTATGATTGCAGGAGGAACAGAGTCTGCCATAACTCCCTTAGGGATTGCTGGATTTGCTAACATGAAAGCCCTATCAACGAGAAATGACCAGCCTCAAAAGGCATCAAGGCCATTTGATGCAGAAAGAGATGGGTTTATTATGGGAGAAGGAGCTGGAATATTAGTGTTAGAAGAGTTAGAACATGCTCTTAAGAGGGGAGCAAAAATATACGCAGAGATTGTTGGATACGGAATGACTGGAGATGCTTACCACATAACAGCCCCATGTGGAGATGCTGACGGTGCAGTAAGGGTAATGGAGATGGCTCTCAATGATGGAAGGATTAATCCTGACGAGGTTGATTATATCAATGCCCACGGAACATCAACACCTCTGAACGACAAGGTTGAAACTTTAGGAATAAAAAAGGTTTTTGGGGAACATGCGTATAAGCTGAAAATAAGCTCTATAAAGTCAATGATTGGACATCTTCTTGGGGCAGCAGGTGCTGTTGAAGCTGTAGCAACAGTTAAAACAATAGAAACAGGTATCATTCCTCCAACAATAAACTACGAACATCCAGACCCGGACTGTGACCTTGACTACAATCCCAATAAAGCTGTTGAGTATCCTGTGAAAGTAGCCATATCAAACTCATTTGGATTTGGTGGGACAAACGGGTGTCTTGTATTTAAAGCGTATGAACATTGAGATTGAAAAGGAATT
This sequence comes from Persephonella sp., assembly GCA_030949555.1. Classification (GTDB taxonomy): domain Bacteria; phylum Aquificota; class Aquificia; order Aquificales; family Hydrogenothermaceae; genus Persephonella_A. The sequence goes on from JAUZSJ010000052.1 coordinate 4,924, forward strand.
TTTATATAGGATAGAGATATTAGAGCATCGTATTGGTTATACATTCAAAGACAAAACCCTTCCTCTTACAGCATTGACGCACAGGTCTTTTGCTGTTGAATATCACAGGCCTATAGCTGATTACGAGGTTCTGGAGATTTTAGGAGATGCTGTTCTGTCTCTTATTGTCAGTGAAATTCTGATAAAAACATTTCCCAGTGCAAGGGAAGGGGAACTGTCCCAGGTGAGGTCTGCTGTAATAAGTGAAGCCTATCTGTCCAAACTTGCTCGCCTGATAAGTTTAGGTGAACTTGTTCTGCTGAGCAGAGGAGAGATAGCCCAGAAGGGGATGGAAAGAGAATCTCTCCTGTGTGACCTTTTTGAGTCTGTGTTTGGTGCGGTTTATGTAGACTGTGGCTATCTGATTGACCCTCCAAGACAGATATTCAACAGACTGTTTAGAGAAAAACTGATTGAAGACATTAAAAAGGGAGACATACCAAGGGATTACAAATCTCTTTTACAGATTCTTACCCAGAAAATATTTGGAAAACCTCCAAAATATAAACTTATAACAGCCGTTGGACCTGAACACGACAAAACCTTTACAGTGGAGTGTGTTATTGATGATATAAGGACAAGAGGGGTGGGAAAATCAAAAAAAGAAGCAGAAAGCAGGGCAGCAAAAAAAGCATTTTTAAAACTTTCTAAAGAAAAGGATTAATCCTTTTTGTTAGAAATCAGGGCAGAGTGCTTCTTTTCAAACAAATCCTTTACCACTTTAAGCACATGGCTGTTAGGCATATTTTCAAAATCCTTCAGATATCTTTTCCTTGTAAGGATGTAAGCCCTGTCTTTCTGGCTTAAAAATCTGTCTAACTGCCCTTTGTCTAAAGGCTTTATCTCCCTTCTCAGATAAAAAACAAATGCAGGGTTAAAGCTGTGATAATACCTCACTTCCCTGTTTTTTTCTATCAGTGGAAGCATCTGCATAACAGGATTTCTCCTGTCAACTGGGGGAAATGCTATATAAAAAAACAGAAAGGTCATAAAAACAGAGAATACTGACAGAGAAACAATACCCATCTGGTAGTTTCTTTTCAGAAAGAATATAAAAGAGAAAACTCCACCAACAGTTAAAGTCAGAAACCAGAAAGATAGATGAGAAAGGTCAGAGATGGGAGGTTCATTTTTTATCCCGAAGTAAAGCCCCACTACAACAGCAACAGTTATAAACACATAGAGGGAAACGCTTGATAGAACAGACCACAGACGGGAAGTGTGTATCTGTGAAAGATAGTACCCAATTATCACAGCAAGTGGAGGATATGCAGGAAGCCAGTGTAATTTGGAAGTTTTGTCTTTGACAGAGCAAAAAACAGGATATAAACAGCTGCAAAAATCATCAGAAATTTCAGGGTATTATTTTTTCTATCTTGCCAGACTCTTTTTAAACTCTGAAAGATAAAAACAGAGAAGGGAAGCAGTCCCACAAAAACAAACAGAAATGTTATCAGGAATATTCCCCCGTGCCCTTCCATAGGCTGGGAAAATCTGTGTATGTTGTGCTTGAATATAAACTCATAAATCCATCTGCCATCTGTTTTCAGATAAACAGCAATATACCAGGGAGCAGATACAAGGATAGTGATTAACAGTCCCTGAAAAGGTTTTAAAAATCTCAGGTTGCTTAAGTTTAGCTGACCAGTTGCAAAAGATAGACAGTAGCAATAGCTGTAGGGAGAACAACAGCAACAGGACCCTTACTGAGAACTCCAAGTCCCATAAACAGGTAAAACAGATAAATAAAGTAAATTTTTCTCTCTTTTAATCCTGCATAAAAAGAAAATAAAGATGCATTAATCAAAAATATCAGATAAGGGTCTGGAACAGCCATATGAAACTGGATGGATGTATGCAGGGAAGAGATAAGAACAATGAAAGAAAAGAATGCAACCTTTTCCTCAAAATATCTTCTTGCAAAGAGAAATGTCATCAGCACAGTCAGAGCACCAAAAACAGCAGAAAAAAGCCTTGCAGAAAACTCATTAATCCCGAAGATAGAGTAAGACAGCATCATAAAGTAGTAGTGAAGGGGAGGTTTGTCTGTCCTCAGCTGATAGTTAAAGGTTGGAACAACGAAATCCTCCCTTTCTAACATCTCCCTAGCACATTCAGCATTTTTAGCCTCGTCAAGGGAATATATAGATAGACCACCTATGTTGGCTGAAAATATGATAAGAGAAACAACAAATACAAATAAGGCTTTCCAGACCAACCAGCAACTCCGTTTTTTTATTATTGTATATGAAAATTTGTAGTTGACTAATGAATAAATATTCATTAGTATAATATTACTGATTCAAAAAAATAATACTGAGGGTAAGGATGAGAGGATGGATTTTACTTCTGCTGTCAATATTTTCTTTTTCTACAGCTCACCAGCTCTGGATTGAAAAAGGTGCAGATGGTTTTGTTTTGTATTACGGCCATAAAAATCCTTCAGAAGGTGAAAAGAAGGTTTTAAACTATTCATCAAAAAACATCAAAAAGGTAGTCTGTGTCAGAAACAATACCTTCCACAGATTAAATATTCATTTTTCATATCCTTTAATAGTTAAAGATGATTGTGATGCTATAAAGATAGACTTTTCTACAGGTTACTGGACAAAAACTGTTAACGGAACAGTGAATGAAGATAAAAGCTCTATTTCTTCTCCTCTGTTCAGCTGGTATTCTTTAGAGTCGGTAACCTATCTGAATAGATGGGACAAAGATTCTCTGAGGAGTTTAGATGGCTTTATTATTTTGCCTGTAAAAAATCCCCTCAAAATCCCTGTAGGAGAAAAACTTCGCCTCAGAGTCCTGTATAACGGCAGGCCTCTTTCTGATGTTCCAGTTGCTTACGATGGAAAGGTGTTAGGTCTGACAGACAGAGACGGGAGAATTAACATACGGGTCAGACATAAAGGACTGCAGCATATAGAAGCCACTTACAGAAAAAAAGTAAACACAGAAAAGGCTGATTACATCATATACACAACAACTTTGAATTTTGAGGTGAAGTAAAGTTGTGGCTCATAGCTTTTCTTTTGATTTTTTCATCTTCTACAGCCCATGAAGTGATAACACAGATAAAAAAAGAGACAGCCGTTGTTATTGAGGCAAAATATCCAGACGGTATGCCCTTTTCATACGAGTTATACGAAGTTTACTCTCCAGACAGTAGCACACTGCCTTTTGTAAAGGGAAGGACTGATAAAAATGGCAGAATTGTCTTTGTTCCAGATAGAAAAGGCGTATGGATGGTAAAGGCATTTTCATCTGATGGACACGGCTTTGTGAAAAGAGTAGAGATAGAAAGTCTGAAAAATAGAGAAGAGTTTTCATCTGACAGATTTCTAAAGACAGTAGCAGGAGCAGTTATTACAGGTGTTTTATTTTTTCTTATTGGAATATTTCTAAGGAGGAAAAGATGAAAAAGATTACATGTCTACTTACTGCCTGTATCATGTCTGGATATGCCTATGCCCATCATGGGGTTGCATCGCTGGGAGTGGCAGGATTGGAAGGCCCTGGCTCACCTCTTGAAACATCATCTTCCATCACACTTCCAGAAGGAAAATTTTTAGCCTATCTGAAGTTAGATTATGCAGATTTTAAAAAGTATACCCCCCAGAGAGATGACGAGACAGACAGCTACACATTCTGGATTTATGGTGTTGGTTACGGAATAAAATCTTACCTTTCTGTTTATCTCTTTGTTCCCTACTACACAAAAAAGCTAGAAGACAACTCTTTTAACAGTTCAGGTTTTGCAGATATATTATTTATGGGGGTATTAGGTTTCAAGTATGACGAAGGATTTCTACTTATACCAGAAAGGGAAAGTCTTGATGACCTTATGGACTGGCATTTTACTTTGTATGGAGGGTTTTCTGTTCCAACAGGAGACCCTAACATCAGAGACATGAACGGCAGCATAGACCCGGGGATGTCCCTTGGTTTTGGGAAACCAACAGTTTCTATAGGAGCAACCGCAACAAAACAGCTGACAGACAGGCTGACGTTTGTAGCAGATACAAACTATATGAAATTTTTCAAATACCGCTATGCTGATGGAACAGAATACCAGTTTGGTGATGAGTTTCGTTTTAACACAGCTTTTGCTTACAGGATACTTACTGATTACACAGACAGACTCCGTATAGACCTGAGCCTTGAAGCGAATTTTCTCAATCTTGGAAGAGATAAAGAAAATGGTAAAGGATTATCAGCAACAGGAGGAAAAATGCTTTATGGACTTTATGGATTCAGGCTGTATTACAGAACAATCAGTGCCGGTTTAGGTATCAAAATACCTCACTGGACAGACCTTAACGAAGAGTCCCAGCAGCAGGGAAGCGAAGGAAAAGAAAACTACAGACTGATTTTTACTTTTTCTGCCCTGTTTTAGGGAGTAAGAAATGCATATACCAGACGGTTTTCTGTCACCTAAAACGTATATACCGGCCTACCTTATAGCTTCCGGGCTGTGGTTTTATGGGATAAAAAGGATGAGAAATGAGCTTGAAGATAAAGCTGTTCCTTTCCTCAGTGTTATGGCTGCTTTTTCCTTTGTTATTTCTCTTGTTATGGTTCCCATTCCGGGAGGTTCTTCAGGACATGCTGTGGGAATAGGACTTCTGTCTGTAATTTTTGGATACTGGACAGCATTTATTGTTTTGTCTGTGGTGTTTTTCCTTCAGGCTGTTATGTTTGGAGATGGTGGAATTACAACATTTCCTGTTAATGCTGTCATAATGGGTTTTATAGGGAGCATAACTGCTTATTACATCTACAGACTTCTGAAAAATTTTAACAACACGGTTGCACTGTTTTTCGCTGGCTATACAGGACTGCTGGTTTCTGCGTTTTTAACGGCAGTTGTCCTTGGCATTCAGCCTTATATTGCCCATGATAACAATGGAAACCCTCTTTTTTTCCCATTTGACCTCAGTATCACCATCCCTGCTGTTATTATCCCCCATCTTTTTATAGGAATAGGAGAGGGCATACTGACGGTAGCTGGCTGGAATATATACAGAAGGCTTTATGATGGAGAAAATTAAAGGACTGCTTTATATCTCAGGTATTTTTATCTTTACATTTTTCCACAGTATATACCTGTATATTCTGCTGATTTTTTTGCTCTGTGCTCTATCAGGAAAGGATTTTATCCTAATGTTAAAGAAAACGCTTTTTTCTATACTTGTCTTTAACAGTGTGGTGAGTGTTTCCTATATATTTATTAATGGTTTTGACTGGTATTACATAGCACTTATAAACATGAGAGTGTTTGGTATAACATTTATGACATTTCTGTTTATAAAGAGAGTAAATCTATTTAAACTGTTCAGCTTCTCTGAAACATTGATGTTTATCCTTATTCTGTCTTACAGTCAGATTTTAACATTTCAGAAGCTTCTTACAGATTTTCGTTTTGCAATGAAAAGCAGAACCATAAAACCAGATTTTTCAGACAGGTATAATTTTTTTAGAAGAGTTGTAGGATTTTTTATGAAAAGTTCTTTAGAGCGTTCTAAGGAGATAAATATGGCTATGAAGTCAAGAGGTTTTTACACAGATGGATAATATTGTTAATCTAAAGGGTGTGGAATGTGGTTATGGAGCTGTTCCTGTTTTGAAGGATATTTCTTTTCAGGTAAATAATGGAGAAAAGGTAGTTGTTTTAGGGGTTAACGGCTCTGGAAAATCTACACTCTTAAAGCTTTTAAACGGTCTGATTTTTCCCTGTAGTGGAGAGTATTTTTACAAAGGAGAGAAGATAACAGAAAAGAGGTTAAAGAATAAAGAGTTTAACAGGATATTTAGAAAGGAAGTTGTTCTTCTATTCCAGAACCCAGACAGCATGCTTTTTAATCCTACTGTTTACGATGAGATAGCCTTTGGTCTCCGGCAACTTGGTGAGGATAAAAAACTGATAGATGAAAAAGTAAAATACTGGGCAGACAGAATGGGAATATACAGGATATTTAGATAAGCCCCCTTTTAATCTCAGTGGTGGAGAAAAGCAGAAAGTATGTCTTGCCTCTATTCTTATCCTTGAGCCTGAACTCCTGCTGTTAGACGAGCCCACATCTAACCTTGACCCCCGTTCAACAGGATGGTTTATAGATTTTTTATATGAAATTGAAAAAACAGTAATTGTAACCACCCACAATTTGGGACTTGCATTAGAGATGGGAGACAGGGGAATGGTTCTGTCCGAAAAAGGAAAACTGATATACGACGGCAACTTAGAAGAATTCCTGACAGACAGAAACAGACTGATAGAGGCTAACCTTATTCATATTCACAAACACAGACACAAAAGTTTAGAACATTCCCACTATCATACACATCAATCTTTTGATTAGAGGGAAAGATGAAAGAAAAGTTAGTCAGATTTAGCGTTACAGTTACACAGGAACTGCTGAAGGAACTTGACGAGAGAATAATAAAAAGGGGCTACTCTTCCCGCTCTGAGTTCATAAGAGATGTTATAAGGGAGATGATTGTGGAGGACAGATGGCAGTCAGACCAGGATGTGATAGGTGTCCTTACTGTGATATACGACCACCACCAGAGGGAGCTGACACAGAAAATGATAGACATCCAGCACTCTAAGTATGTAAACATCATGTGCACCACTCACGTTCATCTTGACCACAATAACTGTTTAGAAACGATAATAATAAGAGGAAGACCTTCTGAGATAGAAAATATAGCCATACAGATAGGAGGTCTTAAAGGGGTAAAATTTGCAAAGCTGACGAAAAACTGCAAATGTGGAAATATAACCGATAGGTTATTATATTTAATGAATAACCGTTCATTGGAGTGAGAGATATGTGCAAAGATTGTGGCTGTTTCTATAACAGATACACATGAACATCACCACCATTCTAATCCATCATTGGAGGACAAAAAAACAGTTGAGGTTATAACAAAAATACTTGATGCAAATGATAAACAGGCAGAAAGCAACAGGAAACATTTTGATAAGTATGGAATATTAGCCGTAAATCTTATGAGTTCTCCCGGTTCAGGGAAGACAACACTATTAGAAAAAACAATACAGTCTTTAAAGGGTCAGCTGAATATTGGAGTAATAGAAGGAGATTTAGAAACAAATAGGGATGCAGAAAGAATAAAAGCACAGGGAGCTCCTGCATACCAGATAACCACAGGACAGGCGTGTCATCTTGACGCATTTATGGTTCACGAAGGAATTCATCACCTTCCTCTGGAAGATTTGGATATAGTATTTGTTGAAAATGTGGGGAATTTAGTCTGCCCTGCATCTTACGATGTAGGAACCCATGTAAATGTGGTGTTGCTTTCAGTTCCTGAAGGGGATGACAAACCTGCAAAATACCCTGTTATGTTCAAAAATGCAGACCTTATGCTTATAACAAAGACAGACCTTCTCCCCTACTTTGATTTTGATATTGAAAAGTCAGTTTCGCAGGCACGTCAGCTAAATCCAAAAGTGGATGTTATCCAGATTTCAACAAAAACAGGAAGGAATGGATAAATGGTTAAACTATCTGAGGCTGAAATCTTCTGTCAGAACTGCAATATAATTATATAATTATTCTAATTTTGTAATGAGAGGGGAAGTTGTCAAAAATTAGAAAACTGACAAAAGAGGAAAGGAAAAAAGAAATTGTAAAAGTTGCGTGCAGGCTTTTTGCTGAAAGAGGGTATTACAACACTACCATTCCAGATATTGCAGAAGAACTTGGAATGAGCGTTGGAAATCTTTATAACTACTTCAGGTCTAAAGAAGAACTTGCAAAATATATAATGCAGTATTCTTCTAAGCTGTTGGGAGAGGAAATCCATAAAATCAATCAGCAAGACATACCAACAAAAGAAAAAATTTACAAAATAGTGAGAAAGTTTTTTGAGATAGGTCAGGAACAGCCAGAGCTTATTGAGTATTTTCTCAGAGTTTTTCTGTCAAACAGGGAAGTATTTGAGGAAGGGTGTGAAGGTTTTCTGTGTGTTCAGGAGGTGGTTACAGAGCTTATGCTTTTTTTAGAAGAAGGAGCAAGAAAAGGGGACTTCAGACAGCAGGATTTCTTTCCTGCTTTTGTTACGCTAATGGGTCCTTTAGGAGGTATGGTTTTTCTTCAGGGGGAAAATGTTTTACCTAAAGAACCTGTAGAGTATTCACAGGAACTTGCAGAGAACATATGGAGAGCTTTAAAGGCAGACTGATATGAAAAACTTGCTCTGGATACAGGGACTGAGCTGTAATGGAAATACCCAGTCCCTTTTAAATGCAGAAAATCCTTACTTTTACGAGCTTTTCCAGAAAGTTGAGCTTCTGTATCACCCTTCCTTTTCTTACAGGGAAAATCTGCAGACAGTATTAAAAAGAATAGACTCTGACAAGTTAAAGGTTAATTTCTTAGTTGTTGAAGGAGCAGTCACATCAGATATGAAATTTCACAGAACTGGTAATTATACAATAGCCCAGATATTACAAAAATTAAAAGATAAAGTTGATTACATAATAGCTGCTGGAAACTGTGCATCTTTTGGAAATATTCCTGCAACACTTTCCTGTAATCCAGATGTGACAGGTCTTCAATTCAGATTTACACAGAAGGGAGGTCTTTTTCCTTCTGACTTTAAAACAAAGTCAGGATATCCCATTATCAACATACCCGGCTGTCCAATGCACCCTGCATGGTTTACCCAGACAATAATTGCTCTGCTTGAAGGCAGAAAAATAGTTCTTGACAGTTTTAATAGACCAAAAGAACTGTTTATGTATCTTTCCCACGATGGATGCATACGGAATGAGTATTTTGAATGGAAAGTGGAAGGGGAGGAGTTTGGCCATAAGGAAGGCTGTCTGTTCTATAATCTCGGATGCAGAGGACCAATGACCCATGCCCCCTGTAACAAAATACTGTGGAACGGGATTTCTTCAAAAACGCGTGCAGGTATGCCGTGTATAGGATGTACAGAGTTTGATTTTCCACTCAGAAGAAACTACTTTGAGACAAAGAAAAATATAGGAATCCCTGAGGAAGTTCCCTTAGGAGTTACAAAAAGGGCTTATTTAACAATAACAGGAGTTGCAAAAACATTCAAAAATGAAAGGCTCAATAAGAAGTTAGAGGAAACAGACTGAAGATGGGGAAAGTAATAAAAACTGTCCTGAACAGAGTTGAAGGAGAGATACAACTGAAGCTACACTGGGAAAAGGGAAAAGTAAAGGATGCATTTATCATAGCTCCAAATTTTCGTGGTTTTGAGTTTATATTGGAGGGAAAACCAGTTTTAGATGCTCTGGTGATAAATCCAAGAATATGCGGAATATGTGGGCATGCACATCTAATTGCAACAACAAAAGCTATAGAAAATATCTACGAAAATACTGGACAGAAAATAGATGTCCCACAGAATGCAAAACTGATAAGGGACATAACTATTGGTGCAGAAATTATCCAGAACCACATCAGATGGTTCTACATGTTTGTTATGCCAGATTTTATAAAGTTAGAAAAAGGCAGGAAACTTAAAGCCTTTGAACCTGTAAAGGGAATAAAATGGCAGCAGGCTGTTGATTACAGTTCAAAGATTGTGAAGGTGATAGCAGTTTTTGGCGGTCAGTGGCCCCACACCTCTTATGCAGTTCCGGGAGGTGTTGTGTGTGACCCAACTACATTTGAGATTGTAGAAGCTACTGCCACTGTTGATTCTTTAATAAAATTTACAGAAGAAAACATATTTGGAATGAATCTGGATACATACATATCCATCACCTCAGAAGACGAGTTTTTAGATAGGGCTAAGGGTTCAGACCTGAAGGAATTTCTGTTTCTGTGTAAAAAACATAAACTTGACAGAGAAGGTAAGTCTTACCACAGATTTTTAACAGTTTGTGAGATGGAGCATGTATTTGAAAAAGGTATAACAAAGAAGAAAAAGAAAGATTTTCATGTAGGAAAAGTCAGGAGAGATTGATAGTTATTCATATCTGACAAAAAATGGTTTTTCTTTTAATAAAAACAGGTATTCATGGGCAAAAGCTGTAAGATACGACGGGTTGCCGTATGAAACCTCTCCTCTCTCCAGAAGGATAAACAGTGGAGATAAGCTGTTTGTAAACCTGCTTGAACATTACAGAGACAGTTATGTGAAGTAAGGATATGGGCAAGAGGATTGATGAGGTTTGCACGAATGCTACAACGCAATGAAAAATATGGCTGAAAAAGTATAAATCCATCGGAGCCCTTTTTATATTCGCCCCCCGGCTGATATTAAAGAAATTTCAGGGGAAGGAACAGGTCTGTGTGAAGCTGCAAGGGGTTCCCTTATACATCAGATAAAAGTGGAAAATGGCATTATAAAAAAATACAACATCATAACTCCCTCTACCTGGAATCTTGGTCCAAGATGTGAAAAATATCTATCACCTGCAGAAAAAGCTATAACAGGAACAGACTCTCAGCTAAAAGCTGAGATGATTCTGCGCAGTTTTGATGTCTGTTCTGTATGCACAACCCATTAATAAACTTGCCTTCCTGTTTATCAGTTATTAGGTTTATTTAATAAAAAAGGTTGACAATGAAGAAAGATTCATTCATCATTTTAATAAATGAATGATTATTCATTAGGAGGGTTGTTATGAATATCACAGACAGGGAACACCTGAGAGCCCTTTTCACAAAGCCTACAAACTACATCAACACAAACAGGGGAGATGCTTATTACAGAGAGCTCTACAAAAAAATGGAAAAGCGTCTTGCTCAGCTGAAAGCTCAAAAGCCTGTCAGAGAAGCAGAGATGAAGTTTGAGGAATATCTGAAGGTATGGGAACTGACAAGAAGAGATTTTCTCAAATGGGTTTCTGCAACAACAGCAATGCTTATGCTTCCTCCACAGTTTGAACCTCTCGTCGCGCAGGCTGCAGAGGTTATGAACAGAATTCCTATAATATGGATAAACATTCAGGACTGTGCAGGAAATACAGAAGCTCTTCTCAGGTCATACTCTCCAACTGTTGATGAGCTGATTTTAGAGTATCTCTCTGTTGAGTACCACGAAGTTATTATGGCAGCAGCAGGAGACCAGGCTGAGCAGAATCTTGAGAAGGCAGTTAAAGATTTTGATGGAAAGTATCTCCTTTTTGTTGAAGGTTCTATTCCTGTTGGTATGCCTGAAGCTTTCACAATTGGAAGACATCCTAAAACAGGAGTTGAACATGTTAAACATTTGGCTGAACATGCAGCAGCTGTTATAGCAGTTGGTTCATGTGCAGCGTTTGGGGGAGTTCCAGCAGCATATCCAAATCCAACAGGTGCAGTAGGGGTTATGGATGTTGTAAAAGGAAAGCCTATCATAAACATACCTGCCTGTCCGGCAAACCCTGCAAACATAACAGGTGTTGTTATCCACTACATTCTTACAGGAGAGATACCAGAGCTTGACTCACTCTCTCAGACCAAAGTTTGCCTTTGGATACAGAATTCATGATAACTGTGAGAGAAGAGCCCATTTTGACGCAGGAGAGTTTGTTGAAGAGTGGGGAGATTTTGGAGCGAAAAATAATTTCTGCCTGTATAAAGTGGGATGTAAAGGACCATTTACATTTAATAACTGTTCAATAGTGAGATATAACGAAGGAACAAACTGGCCTATTGGTGTAGGAAGGGGATGTATTGGCTGTTCAGAGCCAAACTTCTGGGATGTTTATGCGACAGAAAGACCTATTGCAGATTCACCAATTCAGCCTCCTGTAGGGAGGGGAGTCGAAGCAAGCGTTGATGAGTTTGGTCTTGGAGTGTTAACAGCAACAGCTGTTGGCATTGGAATACATGCTGTTGCCAGTGCTTTGGCTGGCAAGAGAGATAAGGAAGAAAACAAAGAGGAGGTTTAAACTATGGGGAAGCATCTGGTAATAGACCCGATAACAAGGATTGAAGGACATCTAAGAATAGAAGCAATATTAGACGAAAACAATGTGATTGTTGATGCTTACAGCTCATCCACAATGTGGAGAGGAATTGAGATTATTATGAAAGGTAGAGACCCAAGAGATGTGCCCCTTCTTGCAATGAGGATATGTGGTGTCTGCACAGGAACCCATTACTATACATCAACTCAGACTGTTGAACATGCCCTTGGTGTTGTTCCTCCAAAAAATGCAAGGCTTGTGAGGAATCTGATACAGGGCTCCCTCTATATACACGACCATGTGGTTCACTTTTATCACCTCCATGCCCTTGACTGGGTTGATGTTGTTTCAGCTCTCAAGGCAGACCCTAAAAAAGCAGCAGCAGAGGCTAAAAAATGGGCAAACATGCTGACAGACCCTATAACTGGAGAGACAATTCAGCCGTGGAATGCAGGAGAAGGAGCATACAGAGCTGTTCAGGAAAGACTGAAAAAATTTGTAAAGGCAGGAAGACTGGGACCATTTGCTAATGCCTACTGGGGTAATAAATCGTATAAGTTGACTCCTGAACAGAACCTTGTAGCCGTTTCCCATTATCTTGATGCTTTAGATATGCAGAGGGAAATGGCAAAGCTGATGGCAATATTTGGAGGTAAAAACCCACATCCCCAGTCCTTTGTTGTTGGAGGCGTTACCTGTGTTCAGGATATAAAAAATCCTGCAAGACTTGGGCAGTTTGGAGATATTCTGAAAAAATCAAGGGAATTTATATACAGGGCATATCTGCCTGACCTTTTAATGGCAGGAGCAGTGTATGCAGATGAGGCTCTGAAAGGTATAGGAAGAGGTCTTGGAAACTACATGGCTTATGGTGATTTTAGAATGGACGACAACCCGTGGTATAAAGGTAAAACCCTTTTTCCTCAGGGAGTTGTCCTGAACATGGATTTATCCACAGTTTATGATGTTGACCAGTCAAAAATAACTGAGGATGTTACCCACAGCTGGTATGAGTACGACATCAGTCAGCCTCTACATCCATTTGAAGGACAAACAAAACCAAAATATACAGGATTTAAAGAGGATGGGACGCTGGATACAAAAGATAAGTATTCCTGGATAAAATCCCCTATTTATGACGACCACAGGGTTGAGGTTGGACCACTGGCACGAATGATTGTAGGATATGCAAGGGGAGATGAGAGAATAAAACATTATGTAGACTGGCTGCTGAAATCAGGAAACCTGCCTGTTAAAGTTCTTTTCTCAACAGTTGGAAGAACAGCAGGAAGAGCTATAGAAACAGCTCCTAATGGTTGATGTTATGCAGGAATGGCTTACTGAGCTGTCTAAAAATGTGGCTGCAGGAGACCTGAGCACATGGACTGAGTATGACTTTGATAGATTGACAAAAGGAAAAGAACTTAAAGGTTATGGATTGACAGAAGCTCCAAGGGGGGCATTAGGACACTGGATTAGAATAAAGGATGGAATAGTGGAAAACTATCAGGCTGTTGTTCCTTCCACATGGAATGGAGCTCCACGGGACTATAAAAACAGAATGGGGGCATATGAGGCATCGCTGATAGGAACGCCAATGTCCAACCCTGACCAGCCCCTTGAGATTCTCAGAACCATACACTCCTTTGACCCGTGTATAGCATGTGCTGTTCATGTAATTGATGCAAAAGGAAAAGAGCTTGGTGTTTACAAGGTGGAACCTATAGGAGGTTTCTGCAATGTATAAAAAAGTAAAAAGAATGACTGCTACGATGAGAATAATTCACTGGGTTAATGTATTCTCTATAGTTGCAGCGGTCATAACAGGTTTTTATATTGCTAATCCCTATTACCAGAGTATGATTGCAGAAGCGGCAGCCTTCAAATACGTTATGGCATACAACAGGTGGGTTCACTTTATAGCAGCTATACTTCTTGACGTTACATCAATTATTGTTGCTTATCTTTACTTTTTCAGCAGATTTGAAAAACCAGTAAAAAAATTGATACCCAACAGCCAGAATGTAAAAGAATTTGTTGAAGTTGTTTTGAATCTGCTCACCCTCAACAGAAGGAAAAACTTTGATTCTTCCCACTTAGACAGTTTTAATGCGGTTTACTTTGCAATACTGCACATTCTCCTTCTGCTTATGCTGTTTACAGGACTTCAGATGTATGTCTGGGGACTTCATCACGGAACTTCTTCTATTGGTGCATGGTGGCCGTGGCTACTTCACATTGCAACAGACTGGACACTGTGGGTATTTGGTGGTTTCCATGGTGTTAGGGTAGCACATCATCTTATGATGTGGATAATCCTTGCATGGGTAGCTTTCCACATATACTATCAGGTATGGAGAACAATATTCTGGAAAGAAGGGGATTTAGCAATTGTTTTTGGTGGGTATAAATTTAAAAAGGCAAAATAGAGGGGAGTTTTCTCCCCTATTTTAATAGGTCTGTCAGGTGTATATCCCTTTCTCCACAGGGGTCGTTTTCTGGAGAGATGCACATCTTACATACAGAGCCAGCTTTTGTTTTTCTTATTAAAGCCTCTACATCTTCTATGCCTCCCTGTTCAATTGCCTGCAGGATGTCCGACAGGGATATCCTCAGGCATATACATACTTCAGGGTCTTCATACATACCGTTTCTCCTCCTTTTTTAAGAATTTTAAAGCATCTGAGCAGGTAAAAATATGAAAAAAATCGGTATTGTAGGTGTTGGGAACATTCTGTTTAAGGATGAAGGAATAGGAGTGTTCGCTGTTAAATATTTGGAGGAAAATTACAGTTTTGAACCTCAGATTGACCTTATAGATGCAGGAACCCTTGGATTTGGACTTATGAGATTTCTTCACGAGTATGACCACATCATTTTGATTGATACTATATCTGTCAGGGATAAACCGGGAAGTGTTTACAGACTTACTCCAGAGCAGCTTTCTGGTCTTGGGTCCTATCACCAGACAGCCCATGAGGTGGAAGTTCTTCAGATGATAGAGCTCACTCCTCTGACAGGAAAAATGGCAGACACAGTTGTGATAGGAGTGGTTCCAGAGGAGATAAACTCTTCAGAGATAGGCCTGACGAAGACCTTAGAAGACATTCCTTTCAAAACAGTTATAGGTCAGGTCTTAAAAGAGTTAGACAGAATAGGTATAAAATACAGAAAGGAGAAAGATACTCCCTTAAAATATGTTGTGATGAAACATTTTGGTTCTTACAACGGACAGCTTTCAGGAAAGAGGATAGGAGATGAAAACAGTTGAAAAGATAGGTCTGAAGATAACTTTTGAGTATCTAAATGGAAATGACAGTATCCTTGAACTTATAAAGCAGATTGCCGATAAATACGCAGTAAAGGGGTATGTTGAAAGGGAAGGAGATACAGTTCAGATAATTGTTTCTGCTCCTGTTGAAAACATTCAGTCTTTTTCTAAAGAATTAGGAGAAAAAATGCCTTACTCCCTGTTTATGTCTGATGCGACAACACAAGCTATTGAAGGAGTGTCAGATTACATTATAGACAGGTTTGAGATAAGAGGGGAGATAAACATCCTTCCCCAGAATACAGGAATATGTCCTTCCTGCCTTGAGGAACTTCTGTCTCAAAACAGCAGGAGATACCATTTTCCTTTTATATCCTGTAATTACTGTGGAGGGCACTACTCCTACATGTATGAGTATCCTTTCAAAAGGAAAAGACAGTATTTAAATTTTTCCAGATGTGCCCAGAATGTGAGAATGAATATAAAGACAGGCAAAGCTTTAGATATGAATATCCTCTGACAGCCTGTCACAGCTGTCTGACACCTATTTACCTGAAAAAAGGGGAGAACGAAAGATATGGTTTTGACAGTGAAAAGAGTGTAGGAGCTTTCAGTACGGCTGCAGGGGTAATAAAAAAGGGACATCTCTTAAAGGTTTACACCTGCAAATGGACTGAGGATTGTAGGACTGATAAACAGGGAAAATGTGGAAAAGATTCGCAGTATAAAAGGGAGAAAACCTTTAACTGTTTTATTTACAGGAGTAAAGGATTTAGACAGGTATCTTGTTCTTTCAGATTTAGAGATGAAAGTTCTGCTCTCACAGGAAAAGCCCGTGGTTAAAGTGAAACCATCTGACAGTTTTAAAGAAAAACCATTAGTATCAGAGTTTGAATTCATAAAAGTAAAACTGATAGATGACCCTGTTCTTGTCCTTCTATCTTTTCACCTGAAGAATGCAGGTATAGATTACATCCTGATTGAAGACTTGCCAGAGAGAGATGCCCCCTCTATCACAGATTTTGAGCTGAATGCAGACCTGCCTGTTGTGAACCGTCAGATAGAAACAGAAGTTATTGTTATGGATAGACATATACTTATAGAAAAAGGAGAAAAGGGAATACTTCCAAACATAATAAAGTCAAAGCCTACAGGTAATCTTTCTGTAGCTGGTGATTATGCAGCCTTAGACCTTGGAGATGGTGAGTATCTGATAGACAGAAAAGAAAAGCTGTTATCTCAGCTAAATAGTTTTGTGGACAGTATAAAACCAGCTTTCTGTCCTGAATGGAGAGGGTGTTCAGATAGATGTTCCATATAAGGAAAAGAAGACATTTAGAGAGTATCAGGGAGCAATCCTTTCTGTAATGGCAGAGCACAGAATACTGGAAGAGCCTGCTGTTGGACTGTATTTTTCCCACGATGCTGACAATGTTATAGCAGTGAAATCCCACACAAAACCGTTAACCTCTTTAATCTCTGTAAAACCTGTCAGAGTTTATGATAACTTTTTAGATACAGTTAAATGGATAATTCAGGAGATTGAAAACAGCTCAGAAGAAGGAAACAGGCTGATAAAAAATCTGTTTAAAAAGTATCCTTACATACTGGAAAAGTTGGAAAAAAGGAAGACAGACAACAGCTTTAAAAACTGTGCCAGCCTTACTCCTGTGTTTAATGTTATTTCCTTTATCTCAGGAATATTTCCCTACGAAGGGACAGGATATCCTAACGAACCTTATCTCTATTTGCAGAGTGAAGCACTCAGATTTAAAGGAAGAAAAGGAGTCAAAGTAGATTACATACTTGACGAGATAGACGGCCAGTTTCAACTCAACTGGATAAAAACCGTTCAGAGTGTAATATCTTATAAATTAGCTGGAGCAGAAACAGATATGGTAGCTTTTTCTGTTCTGGAAGGTTTTGGAGACTGGCTTGTTTCTCAGCTTGCCACTATAAAAAGTAAACTGAAAGTAGAAAATACTGTTTTATCTGGCAGTCTGTTTACAGACCCTATAATAACAGGAAAACTTATAAACTTCTCATCAAAAGAAGGGAAACTGTTTATAAACAGAAAGTTGCCTGTAGATTATCAAAACACTGCATTAGGTGGAATATTTGTGTAGGAGAAAAAGATGTGTCTGTCAATACCGTCAAAAATAGTTGAGATACTGCCAGATAACTATGCGATAGTTGACACAATGGGAGTAAAAAGAAAGGTTTCCCTTGACCTGATGCCAGAGCCAGTAGAAGTGGGGGACTATGTTCTTATACACGTAGGATACGCAATGACAAAGATGAGTGAAGAAGATGCATTAGAAAGTCTTAAGGTTTATGAAGAGATAATCCAGAAACTTGAAGAAGAAGGAGAAGAGGTATAGGTTAAAGATAAAAACAAAAGGAGAAAAGATATGAAATTTAAGTATATAGAAAAAAATCCAGAAGTATGTGGCGGAAAGCCGGTTTTTAAAGGAACGAGAATTCCTGTCTATATTGTGTTAGATCTGTTATCTGCTGGAGAAAGTGTTGAAAATATTCTAAAAAACTATCCAATACTAAAAAAAGAAGCAGTTTTTGAGGCTCTGAGATTGGCTTCTGAATTATACAAAAATGAAAGAGGAGCTAATTGAAATTTCTGATTGATGAGAACATTCCTAAAATGTTAGCTGATAAAATTGTGAAAAAATATCCAGAATCTATATATGTTTTAAATTCTAATCTTCAGGGAAGAAGTGACATAGAGATTTTTAAATTTTGTAAAAAGAACAGATATGTTCTTTTAACAATGGATTCAGATTTTGCAGACATATTTGAATATCCAGTAAAAAATACCGAAGGAAGAATACTTTTAAGATTTAAGAATCTTAAAATAGAAGAAATAACTAAAAAAACCTTAAAGTCTCTGGAAATGGTTGAAAACAAACCTATAAAAGAATCTATAGTTATTATATCCAACAACAAAATTAGAATAAAAAGACAGGAGTAAAAAATGCCCAATGTAGATTATCTGAAAGACTTTAGAGACAGCAAAAGGATAAAAGCTCTTGCAAAACTAATTGAAAAGGAAGTAAAAAGACCTATAAACATAATGGAAGTCTGCGGTGGACATACACACACAATAATGAAATACGGATTAAATCAGATACTCCCACCAGAAATAGATTTTATACACGGTCCCGGCTGTCCAGTCTGTATAATGCCAAAGGAAAGAATAGACCATGCTATAGCATTAGCACAGGACGAAAATAACATCATTGCCACACTTGGAGATATGATTAGAGTTCCCGGCTCCCAAAGCTCCCTCCAGAAGGAAAGGGCAAAAGGAAAAAACGTAAAAATGGTTTATGCGCCCTTTGACATCCTGAAAATAGCACAGGAAAATCCAGACAGAAACGTTATATATTTTGCAATAGGTTTTGAAACCACAACACCGATGACAGCAGCACTGATAGAAAAAGTTATCCAGCTTGGACTTAAAAATGTTTACTTCCACATAAACCATGTTTTAGTTCCACCACCTGTTAAAGCAATTATGGACAGTGGAGAGGCTAAAATAGATGCATTTATTGGACCTGCCCATGTATCTGTTATAACAGGGGCAAAAATCTATCAGGAAATTGTAGACCTTTACAATACGCCAGTTGTTGTAGCTGGATTTGAACCAGTAGACATTATGGAAAGTATCCTGTGGATAGTCAGACAGTTTAACGAAAAAAGAAGAGAAGTAGAAATTCAGTATAAAAGGGCTGTAAACTGGGAAGGAAACACAAAAGCTCAGGAACTAATAAACAGATATATGGAGCCGAGAGAAACTTTCAGATGGAGAGGAATAGGAGACATTCCATACTCAGCATTAAAGCTGAAAGATGAGTATTCAGAACTTGATGCAGAGAAGGTTTTTACTGATATGCTCCCTAATCAACCTATAGACGACCATAAACTGTGTATATGTGGAGATATTTTAAAAGGTGTTGCAAAACCTTATGACTGCAGAGTTTTCGGAACTGCCTGCACACCCCAGAATCCTCTTGGCTCATGTATGGTTTCATCAGAAGGAGCATGTGCTGCATATTATAAATATGGAAAGTTAGAAATAGTTTAATATAAAAAGGAGTTTAATCATGGGAAAGATATAATTGAGTTAGAAGAAAACATAAATATGAAAATCAAGGCAAGAAACCATGCAGGAAGCTATTAAAAAAATGCAAGAAAAGAAAAATTTAAAGATAATAAAAAAATTTAAAGGTATAGCTGACAAAAATTATGATATGAAAAAAAACGAAGAAGAATGGTATAAACAATGAAAATTTTTTTAGATACCTCTGTATTGATTGAATATATAAAAGGGAATAAAACTAAATTATTTGAAAGTATTGTTAGTGAAGATAACAATTTATATATAAACAGTATTGTCTATAGCAACTTATGATTCAGATTTTGAAAAAGTTTTGTCTGACTTAAAAATAAATTTACTGAGGTAGGCCATGAAACAGATACTTTTATCCCACGGCGGTGGTGGAGAAGAAACACAAAAGCTAATTAAAGAGCTGTTTTTTAAATATTTTTCAAATCCAATACTTGAAAAAATGGAAGATTCAGCCGTTTTAAACATAAACTCAAAAATAGCCTTTACAACAGACTCATTTACCGTTTCACCAGTATTTTTCAAAGGCGGAGATATTGGAAAGCTTGCAATTGCCGGAACAGTTAACGACCTTTCCATGATGGGGGCAAAACCTAAATATCTGAGCTGCTCTTTTATCATAGAAGAAGGACTGCCCTTTGAAGATTTAGAGGAAATAGTCAAATCCATGGCAGAAGAAATGAAAAAATCTGACGCCCAGATAGTCACAGGAGATACAAAAGTAGTCCCAAAAGGCTCTGCAGATAAGATTTTTATAAACACAACAGGGATAGGAGAGATAGTTTACGAAGGAGTATCAGCCCACAACATAAAGGAAGGGGATGTAATAATCACCTCTGGAACAATAGGAGACCATGGGGCATGCATTATGGCTCAAAGGGAAGGGATAGAAATGGAAGGAGAGTTAAAATCTGACTGTGAAACACTCTGGCCGTTAGTAGAAACGCTTATAAAAGAAGATATAACAATAAAAGCAATGAGAGACCCAACAAGAGGAGGACTGTCAGCTGTTTTAAACGAGTGGGCTGAGCAGTCAGACATAGGAATAGAGGTAGAAGAGGAAAACATACCTGTAAAAGATGAAGTTCAGGGACTGTGTGAACTGCTTGGCCTGGAGCCTTACACCCTTGCAAATGAAGGAAAACTGATAATAGCGGTTCCACAGGAAGAAGCAGAAAAAACCCTCTCTGTAATGAAAAATCACCCCTTGGAAAAGATGCTGAAGTTATAGGAAAAGCCATCTCAGAATACAGAGGAAAAGTAATCCTCAAATCCCCATACGGCTCAAAAAGAGTAATGGAACCACCTGCAGGAGAGCTTCTGCCGAGGATATGTTAAAGTAGATTGACAAATCTGAAGGTATTACATCTACTATAGCGTGTAATACTTATTACATGAGGTAAGGCATGTATATAACAAAGAAGACAAAAAAAGGACAGATAACTATTCCTGCCAAATACAGAAAAAAATTTAATGTAGAATACTTCTCTGTAGAAATGAAGGACAACCAGCTAATTATAAAACCTGTTAAGTCCTTAGCAGGAAGTTTAAAAAAATATGTAAAAAGACAAGAGATGTAGAAAAAATAATGGAAGAAAAAAATAGTTTTACAGAGGCTTTAGTTGAAAAGCATAGTAGCTTTTGATAGAAAACTAAACAGATGCATAAACAACAATGACTGACAGAGCAGAATTTTTACAAATGAGGTTAAAAAATCCATTAAAAACCGTACTCACTAACAGAAATTATACCTTTCTTTTATTTTATATTGATGTATTATATTTTATGTATAAATTTATGATGTATAGTTAAATTACACAAGGAGATGAGAAAAATGAAAACAGTTGATAGGAAAATTAGAAAAAATATAGTTCTTTCAGAAAACACAGAAAAAGAGTTAAAAGAGATGGCTGAATATTACAATAAGTCTCAAAGTGCTTTAATAGAAGAGTTATTAAAGGAAAAAATTAAAGAGTACAGGAAAAAAAAGAAAAAAGAAGCATTAAAAAAAATTTTGAAAAATGCGGAATACTTTGCAGGAATTACAGAAAATAAAACATTTCAAGAGTTAAAAGAGGAAATGGGAAGTGAGTATTAAAAAAATTTTTGTAGATGCAAATATAATTATTGATATATTTGATAAAAATAGAAAAAATTGGTCTATGGCAAATAAAATAATGAACTACTGTATTGATAAGGATATTCAGCTTTATACCAGCTGTGATTTAATTACAACTGTTTATTATATTTTAAGTAAAAAAGAAAAGAAAAAAGCATTGGAAAATATAAAATTAGCTTCGGATTTATTTGAATTAATACCTTTTGCTAATCAGGATTTGGATAGAGCAATTTTATCTAATGGAAAAACCAAAGATTTAAAGATTTGGAAGATACATTACAGTATGTATTAGCACAAAAAGAAGAATGTGATTTAATTTTGACAGACAATCAAAAATTTTTATTCCCCTGACATAGAGGTTATTTCCACATCTGAGTTTGTTAAAAGAATATCCGACACAGGAAGGTAATTTCATAAGGAAAAATGGACAAAAACACCCAAACTTTATTGAAGTTACTTATAAAGAGGTCTAAAAATGTATATAGTAAAAAATGAAGGAAGTTTAAATCTTGAAAACAGACTAAACCAGATAATTCCTTTAGCAAAAGAAATAAAAATATTAGTAGGGTTTTTCTATTTTTCTGGATTAGATGCTATATATGAAGCTTTGAAAGAGAATGAAAACCTTACCTTAAAGGTTCTTGTAGGTTTAGATGTTGATAAAGGAAATTATTCCCTTTATGAGTATGGTTTGGAGCAAAAAAGATTAAGCATAGAAGACAGAGTAAATAACTTTATTAAATCTATAAAAAATGTTTTTAATAGTGATATTTTTGATAATGAAGATTTTTACGAAAAATCAAAGTTTTTTATAAATCTTATAGAAGAAGGTAGGCTTATAATAAGGAAAACAAAAAAGCCAAACCACGCCAAATTATACATAATAAAACTAAAGGAAAACCAGATAATCAGAGATGAGCTTTTCATAACAGGTAGTAGTAATCTGACAAAATCAGGCTTGTCAAATCAGAACGAGTTTAACATAGAAATATCAGATTTTGGAATAGATGAGGTAAACAAAT
>JAUZSJ010000053.1 GCA_030949555.1 Persephonella sp.
AGGGAAGGGATATAAGACTGTTCGAGAAAAGGATAGAAGGATACAAACATTTTGCCAACAAAATATGGGAATGCATCAAAGTTTGTTCTGACAAATTTTGAAAACAACAGGGAAAAGTGTTCAGTGATATAAACTCACTGAGCCTCTCCTATGATGACAGGTGGATACTTACAAGACTACAGGAAACAATAAAAACTGCTCAGAAGGCATTAGAGGAATACAGATATAACGATTATGCAAATGGTCTGTATGATTTCTTCTGGCATGAGTACTGTGACTGGTATTTAGAGTTCTCAAAAGAAAGAATATACAAGGGCTCTGATGAAGAAAAAGCAGCAGCACTTTCCACACTGATATACGTGTTAGACAAATCAATGAAGCTACTGCATCCAGTAATGCCATTTATAACAGAAGAAATATGGCAGAAGCTTCCATTTAAAGATGCAGAATATCTTCCCGTAGCACCTTATCCGGAGCCTGATGAAAATCTTGTTTTTGAAAAAGAAAAATCCGTGATAGAAGACCTGAAAGAAATGATAGCTTCTATAAGAAACGTAAGGGCAGATTTTGGTATAGAGCCTTCAAGAAAGCTGAACATTTACATAAAACCATTTGATGAAGAATTCGAGAAGGTTATTCAATCAATGGAACCTTCCATAAAACTCCTTGCAAAGATTGACAGGTTAGAAGTCTCTGCAGATTTAGAGAGACCTCAAAACAGTGTTGTTGCTGTTTCTAAAAGAGCTGAATGCTACATTGACATAGCAGGAACAATAGATGTTGAAAAAGAAATTCAAAGACAGGAGAAGGTGCTGAAGGAGATAGAAAAATCAATATCCATTTCAGAGAAAAAACTGTCAAATGAAAACTTTGTGAAAAAAGCCCCACCTCATGTAGTTGAGAAGGAGAGAAGGCTGTATCAAGAGCTTAAGGATAAGGCTGAGAAAGTAAGAAGGATAATTGACAGTCTCAAAGAAGTTCAGACCTCTTGACATAAAAATGAGCAGTTGATATATTATAAAATCCATTGAGTGTTCCCGAGTAGCTCAGCTGGCAGAGCAGGCGGCTGTTAACCGCCGGGTCGGGGGTTCGAATCCCTCCTCGGGAGCCATCATTTTTTTCCTACAGGAATCAGATAAAGGGGAAATTCATCAACTTCCACATCCAGTATCTTCCTGACCTGATTATCGTAAAAAGCTCCAACAGTTACGCCACCGATTTCCATTGCTGTTGCCTGTAGCAGGAGATTTTGAGCAGCATGGCCTGCTTCCATATCAACATATCTAATTCCTCTGCTGCCGTACTTCCTTGTGGTTCTGTCGTATATACCGGTAATCACAAAACATACAGGACATTTCCTCACCCATTCCTGTCCCAGTGAGGCATGAAAAAGCTCTTCTCTGTAGTCTCCAGCTTTCCTTAATATCAGTTCGTGTCTGAAAGGGTTGTAATGATATATACCAGAACCGACATTTTTTACATTTCCACAAACAGCATATACCTCTAAGGGATAAAGAGCACCTGCAGATGGAGCCGTTCTGAATCCTTCAAAATGGGTAATGCCCTGTGCTGCCCACAGAAGCTGTGAAATCTCTTTCAGGCTAAGAGGTTCACTGCTGAACTCCCTCAAAGACCTTCTGTTTAAAAGGACTTTTTCTATGGAGTAATCACTGTCAAACACAGGCTCCGGTAAAGGCAGTATTTCCATAAACAACCTCCCAATCTAATTATTCTAAATTTATGATTGATATAATATTCAGACAACGATTCTGGTATAATTAAAGAAAAAAGCGAGGTTAAAGAGATGGATTTATCAAAGATACCAGCTGGTAAAAATCCTCCGGAAGATATTTATGTAGTTGTGGAGATTCCACAGGGTAGTGGGATAAAGTATGAGGTAGATAAAGAGAGTGGAGCTGTCTTTGTTGACAGATTTTTATATACAGCCATGTATTATCCATTTAATTACGGCTTTATTCCAAATACCCTTGCTGAAGATGGAGACCCAACAGATGTGCTGGTGATATCTTCCAGAGCCTGTTGTTCCCGGTAGCGTAATAAGAAGCAGACCTATAGGAATGCTTGAGATGGAAGACGAGGAAGGAATAGATACAAAGATAATAGCGGTTCCTGTATCAAAATTAGATAAAACATTTGATAATATCAAAGAAGTTTCAGACCTCCCGGAAGCAACTTTGAGCAAAATAAAACATTTCTTTGAACATTATAAAGAGTTAGAGCCGGGGAAATGGGTAAAGGTAAAATCCTTCAAAGACTCAAAAACAGCTATGGAAGACATCCAGAAATCTATTGAAAGATTCCAAAAATCTTGACAAGAAAAGGTAGATTTATTATATTATTCTCCTGTCTTTTCGGAGTGTAGCTCAGGTGGCAGAGCACGTGCCTTGGGAGCACGGGGTCGCAGGTTCAAGTCCTGCCACTCCGACTTTTCTTTCAAACAGAATAGGTTTTGGGCCCGTAGCTCAGCTGGATAGAGCAACGGACTTCTAATCCGTAGGTCGCAGGTTCGAATCCTGCCGGGCCACCATAAGCTTGACAAAAGCTTTAATTGTTATATAATGTTTCTCTGCTTAGCGCGGGGTGGAGCAGCCTGGTAGCTCGCCGGGCTCATAACCCGGAGGTCGAGGGTTCAAATCCCTCCCCCGCAACCATATTGATTTTACGATTGTAGGTTCTAAACGGGTTCTTAAAGTTGTATTCAATCCAGTAAAAGCCTTCTATTTTATCTTTCTCTATCCTTACTTCTTCAAGCAAATCTTTTATTATTTCTCTTGCCTGTGATACATCCATGCTTAGAACATTATCTATCTGCTCAAGGAGTATATCTATCACTTCATCATCAATTTCTACGCTCTCTATTTCCTCAAAAGATTTAAGCTCCAGCTCTAAAAGGCTTATTTGCTCTTCATATTCCTGTATCTTTTTGGCTATGGTTTTGCTTGGGTTTTCCTCAAATACCTCAAGGAAGCTCTGGAGTTTTTTGTTTAACTTTTCTATTTCTTTTTCTATATCTGATTTTGTTTTTGCTTAGAATATAAGGCTTTTAGCTGATGCTCCAGTTCTTCTTTGAATGTTTCTCTGTTTTCTATTAAATGCTGTTTTATAGCGTGTATAACAAGGGCGTTCAGCATATCTTCCCTGAAACTTGCCGTTATATCGCAAGCTCCAACTAAAGCCTGTCTGCATTTGAATGAAACCTTAGAATGCTTTATAAGATTACTCCCACACTGACATTTGACAAATCCACCTAAAAGTGTTGTGTATCCTACTCTGTTTTTGCTGTTGTCCTGTTTTTATCTTTCTAATCTTTTACTGTTAGCTTCTTCCCAGATTTCTTCAGGAACTATCTGTAAATCAGGTCTTTCAATTCTTATCCACTGCTTTGGTGGGTTAGGTATTTTCTTTCTTTTTGAAAATCCTGGTATCTTACGATACTGATACTTATTCCAGACTATTACTCCTTTGTATATCTCGTTGGTGATTATCTCCCTTACTGCTGTTAAAGACCATTTGGACCCTCTTGGAGATAGAATATTCCTTTGGTTTAGTATTTTGGCTATCTCTTTAAAACCTTTTCCTGATATGTATAGGTCAAATATTTCTTTGACTATTTCTGCTTCTTTTTCGTCTATGTAAAGCTCGCCATCTTTTAGCTTGTAGCCAAATTTAGGAGCAAATACAGCTTTTCCCTGCTGTAATCTACCATATAATCCTCTCCATGTGTTCTTTCTGATGCTTTCTACATACTGCTCATCTGCTATACCGTTTGCAGATAAAAAAAGCTCAATATTTTCCTGCTGAGTAGATATTCCCTGTGAAACGAATATTATGTTTACTCCATAGATATATTTAAGTTCTCTTACTCTTAGCTTTATTTCTGCTGTGTCCCTTGATATTCTGCTTGTGTGGTATGTGTATATTTTTTTTATGTTATTTTTCTTAACAAAGTTAAGCATTTCTTGATAAGCTTCTCTATCATCTGAAAGACCGCTTTTAGCCTCATCAAAGAAAACAGCAACAACTTCATCACTGCGTTTTTCTGCTTCTATCTGACAGAGAATAACCTGGTCTTTAATAGACTTTTTATCCTGATTTTTAGAACTGTATCTTGCGTATATAACTGCCCTCATGTTCTAACTACCCTTACCACTCCTTTTTCTGTTTTGACTTTTATAATGCCCCTTTTCTCAAGTTCTTTCAAATATTTTAGAGAGATAATTGCTATTTTTTCTATTACTCTGTCCTTCTCAACTGTTCTCATATTCTCCCTCTGATAAAGCTTTTACTATATATACGGAATTTTTCATTTGCCTGAAGTCAGTTTGTATTTTTTATTTTCCTCTTTTCTTCGTTTCCTAATCTCAGCAAGGGTTTTCAGTTCATCTATAACCTCTTTTGTTTTTCCATTTTCCAGCTTTCTAATCCATTTTTCATAAAGCCTTACATCTGAAAATCTCATCTTAAATACCCTCCATCTTATACTTGATAAGAAGCAGTAGAGAATAAATCAGAAGAGTTCCTATAATTAGAGGCAAAACATACTGCATAAAAAACATTACAAGCTTAATAGCAGGATTTGTAGTAAGCAGGAAAATAACCATTCCAAGCAGCAATAACAAACTTGCCAATTTCATCTTAAACCTCCGTAAAAGCTATTCTATATATATACGTAATTTTTCATAAACCCACAGGCAGATTTAAATGGTGTGTCCAATAATATTGGAATACTTAGGGAAGATTTATTTAAGGTAAATTCAGAAGGGATAAGGCATTAAGAACTTCTAATAAATTTGGTTAAGGAATTTAAACTACTATCTACGAGAACTATAAACTTAAAAGGGAAATGGTGCACCTCTCATATTGGATTAGAATTACTATCTAATGGAGAAATTTTTTTCTAAAAATAAAGTTTGTCTAATTATATTTGTGTGTAGAGTTATATTTGCTGATATTTATTAGAGAATACAAAAGGGAAATATAATCTGAATGTACACTGGAAAAAGATGGTGAAATATTAAAATATTAGTTTAATAATTTAATTAAACTCATAAATCTTGAAAAAACTCCAGATAAGGAGTAATGTATATATACATCACAAATAGGAGACTTGTCATGAAAAGAACGCAAATTTATTTAGATGAAGAAGTTTACAAATATCTAAAAGCAGAAAGTAAAAGAACCGGTAAAAGTGTATCTGAAATTATAAGAGAGAAATTAAGAACTGAAATAAACCAATCTAAAGAAAATCTCATAAAGGCTATAGATGAAACAGCTGGTATATGGCAATACAAAACTGAAAATGTTGAAGAAACTATAAGAAATATAAGGAAAGGAAACAGAATTGATAATATTCGATACTGATGTTCTTATCTGGATTTTAAGAGGAAAAGAAGAAGTTATTGAAAAAGCTAAACAAATTATAGAAGATACTAATGGTTATGTTTACATAACTCCTATTCAAATCGCAGAAATTTATGCTGGAGCAAGAAAAAGAGAGATACCAAGTATAGAAAGATTACTAAACAGCTTCAAGCATATTGAAATAAATAGTGAAATCGGTAAGTTAGCGGGAGGGTTTTTGAACAAATATAGAAAATCCCATAACGTGGAACTTGCAGACAGTTTAATAGCTTCTTGTTGCATTGTTTACGGCTTTAAACTCTGGACATTTAATAAAAAACATTATCCAATGATAAAAGAGGAAGATTTGCTATAAGAACCCAAACAACCTGACAACCTGACAGAAATAACAAATTTTTACACCTCAAAGCCTGAATAACCTGATAACCTTTAAATAACATTAGTTTTTTAAATAACCAGGAAACCTAAAAATAAAAAGCATTTTTTATAGGCGGCGGGCAGGACAAAAGTATTACAGGTTATGAGGTTTTGAGGTTTTATAGGTTTCGCTGTGAGGTTGTTGAGGTTGTGAGGTTTGCTGGGATTTTTAAAAATTTTCAGGTTTAGGTTTATGGGATTTGATTAGTTTGGATTAATTTATGGTTTGGCTTGGATTGGGTTTTTTATAGGGAAAATTTTTAATACAACTAAATTGCTCAATCTCTTTTAGAGATAGAATATGAATTGGACAACCTTGTAAAAACTACAAATAATATCGTGGATATTTCTAACTATAACTTCATAGAACCCGTTGGTATGGCTATTTTATATGCTTTATATGAAGATGAAGGTGTAAATTTAAAAAATTTGGGTCCTACAAATAGTTATATGAATGTTATGTTTAACAAAGAATATAACTCATCAAAAAACTACATTCCTATAGAAAATGTAAGACACGGAAGTATAGAAAAAAATGTAAAGCACATTACAGATATGATAATAGACCACAAAGACTTTCAGAATTTATCAAGTACTGGCAGAAAAGACCTTTATGATTATCTATACTATATGATAGGAGAAGTACTAAATAATGCATTACACCACTCGCTAAGTCCTATAGGAGCTATTATTGCGGGACAATACTTCCCGAATCTAAAGAAAATACAGATATGTGTAGTAGACCGAGGAGTTGGATTTTTAAGTAATCTTAAAAGGAAATACGATGTTTACTCAGAAAGTGAAGCAATAATAAAAGCTCTTGAAAAAGAGGTTTCCTGTCCTCCATAGAGACCATATTCAAGCTCCCAGGTTGACCATGCTGGTTATGGATTGTTTGTTCTCAGTGAAATCATAAAGCGTACACAGGGAAGACTAAAAATTATTTCTAATGATGGAGCAGTATATCTGAATGAAAATGGTAAACTGTATTCTGCTGATGATATTTCTACCGGATGGAAAGGTAGTATAGTCGTTTTTGAGTTCTATGAAAAAAACATAAATCTATCTAAAGATGAATTCTTTAGAACATACATATTACAGATGAAGGAGAAGATATAGAAGATATATTCTTTTAGGCAGCTTTTTGACTGTAAGATATAACGAACTTAATCATTGATTTAACAAAATCAGAAGCACCCTTTATTTTTATATGATTTCTAATAAAAGACAGTCCCTTATCCCTAACCAAAACACCAAAAACTTCATCTATGAAGCTCTGTGTTACCAGATTAATACCATCAAAGTCAACAAACACACTGTTAGATGTCTTTAAAGTTTCTTCTATCTCTTTCCTTAATATCAGCCCATTTTCTCTCGTGGCTAAGTTTTCCTGTTCAAAAAGCTCTCTAACTTTTATAGTTTTCATACCTTTGCAATCCGATTTCGGATTATATTATTTACAATACTAATTTTCGGCAAAATTTTCAATATTTGTATGAGGATATTCATACTTGTAAAATTTTTATGAAGTATCATAGTATTGACTGGCATTTCTCATTTTAATCTTTTCTTCTATACTCAAAGTTAGATATCTTGATTTTATTTCATTAAATACAATTGATTTTATGGTATCTTTAACTTCTTCAGGTTTAGGAGGAACTATGAATTTTTTGATTTGATGTTTTGCGTATAAAATAAGCTCTTGCCTTTCTTCACGGGAAAGATTTTTCCAGATTCGGTTTGCCATGTATATTTCTACGATATAACTAACATCACCATCTAAATTTTTGAGTTTGCGAAGATAAGATAAAATATCACTTTCTGGTATATTGTATTTTTTGGCAAAATATAGCAGTTCTTCATTAATGTATACATACTTATTCTTATTAGGTTCTGTATTTCCTTGTTCCTGATACTCGTATTTTTTAGATATTGTAACTTCTTGTTTTTCATTTTGTTTTGATTTTTGAAGAAGAAAATAAAAGCGTCCACGACCAATCATGAATCGTGCAATTAACCAGCCAATTGGATTTTCTATCTTAAGATTTGAATCTGCATATTTAATTATTCTTAGAATTTGATTTAGTGTTAGTGACTCATTTTCAACTAATTTTTCGGTGTTGATAAGGAAAAATAGAGCGTCATCACGAGATAGACGCTCAAGATGAAGATTTTCAAGCTCTTCTCTATATTTTTGTCTGTAAAGATACAATTTGTATCTTGTTTCTTTTTCAAGTTTTTCACCTCTTGCGTATTTTTTGAAATCTGATTCAGAAGTTTGAATTTCAAGACTTTTGGGATTTTTTGTAAACTTTCTTTTGTTCTCTCTTTTTTGTGATATTTCAGTTTTTGATATTGAATTTTCTTCCTTTTCATATTCTTTACTTTCAAATTCTTCAATTTTTCTCAGTACATACAAAAAGTATCGTGCATCAATTCTGCAACTTCCGAATTTGCTTTTTGCTAATTTGCGCAGCTTTTTGTACATTTGTGAATCAAGTTTGTCTTGCAATGCTTTGACTGTAACATACATCTGTGAGATTTCATGTTCATCTGATATATCAATAACTGTAAGTATTAGATCTAAATCTGCTCTACGTGATTTGTTCTGCAGCATTGCATTCTTTTGAGCGTATACTTCATACGGAAGATAAAAAGCTCGATTTATTATCTTTCCTTTTATGTCATTTTCTTTTAGAGTATTTTTTAGTATTCTTAGTATTTCCTGCACGATTGTACGCATAAAGAATTTCTTAAAGTTTGAGCTTTCAAATACATTTACATATATGCTCAAATCTTCACCACGAAATCGTATATTTTTCCTGTGCCTTTCCCTATTCTCAAGAAATTCAGCCCTTTCAAAATACAATATTTCTGCAAGTTTCTCTGGATTTTTTTTAGATGAATCAACAAGAAAAGAAGCATCGTACTTTTTTTCAATATGTTTCTTAAATTCTTTAAATAAAGACATAGTACACCTCCTCGCCCCAGAACCGCTAAAAACAAGGACGGGAGGTGGGTTGAAAAATGTATTACATTGTATTATTTTGTTTATACGCGCGATTATTTTGTATTCTAATTCCACCTCGTCCGCCCTTGTGCGGCACGGGGCTTTTTTCATATTCAATTACTTGTTTTTAAAAACATATAAAAGTTAAAAAATTTTTTCAACCGCAAAAAATCAGAAATTTGCAATTAATTGCAAGTTGATTTTTATGCTTTGACAATTAATACTTTGATTTTTAAGAAACTTTGACAATTCAAAGTTTTGACAATTACTTATTTGACTATTTGTCTTGTTGTTAACCAATATAAATATCTATTCGCTTTGACAATTTTTTTATACTTCATATTCTTTTGAGTATATACTACTTCTTATTTGTTTGCATGTCAAGTACTTTTTAACTATTTTTAATCAAAAATCTGCAATTAATTGCAATTTTTTAAGAAAATCTCCTAAATTATCCCTGTTTTGTGTAATATTTTGTCAATCATTTGCTTTATTTTGTATTATTTTTGCATTAATTTGCATTACAATGTAATACATTTTCAATACATTTTACCGATTTATATCCATTCTCTATTGTGTTTTCAGCTCCAGATATTTCCTGAATAGATACCACCATAAAGAGGACTTGTAAAGGTTTCGTCTCTTGATGTATCTATTCCTTCTACTCTTTTTAGTTCTTCTTCATAGTACTCAGTATTTTTCCCTTTTACAATCTCATAGTTGAGAGTATAATCTCCAACTTTAAACAATGTTTTTCCTTCAAATCTTTCTATTTTACCCTTTATTTCTGGGAAAACTTTCCAAATTTTATCTGGCTTTAACTCTATAAAGCCTTCAGCTGTTAAAACAAGTTTGACAACCTCTTTTCCATCTTTTATGATTTTTAAAAAGCCTATTGTTTCTACATTTTGCTTTTTTCCTAATGTTAAGTTATCTCCAATCTTGATAAAACCTTTATGCACTATTCCCAAGTATTTTCCATTCTTGTATATACCGGGCATAGGAGTTCTATACACATATACAGTTGCCAAAAGGAACAATAAAACAAATCCTAATAGGATAGGAATGCTGAAAAATTTATAAAGAGCAAATACACCAAGCCCTACTATTAAGAATGCAATTAAGCTTCTAAAGAAGTTTTTAGCTTCTACATCTATGTTTAAAACATTATCCCTTAAGTATCTGGAGTAATCTGTCAAATCTGCAACCAGGTAAACAACCGCCAAATACATAAAAAACAAAGCAAAACCAATAACAAGCCAATTTTTTGGCTGTGTTGTAAACCCTGCATACAACCCTAAAGCTGAAAGGTATAAAAGCAAGAAGCCAAATATTAATTGTGAGAGTTTCATAATTTCACTCCATCTGAAAATATACTAACAGAGGTTGCTTAAATCCTTTTTACCTTTCTCTTTTTTTTGATTAAGTATAATTAAACTTTACCTTGTCCAGTCTTCTATTTTTAGTCCTTCAATTCTGGAGAACTCCTTTAGGTTGTTTGTAACCAGAACAGCATTTATAGACTTTGCGTGAGCAGCTATCTGAAGGTCATAAGCTCCAATAACAATACCTTCCTTTTCAAGAGAAGACCTTATTTTCCCATATTCTTCTGCTGCACTTAAATCAAATGGTAAAACCTCAAAAAAATCAATGAATGTTTTTACGGTGTTTATTAGTTTAGGGCTTCCTTTTTTATAAGCACCATACAGTAGCTCTGAAGCAACAATACTTGACAGAACTATTTTATTGTTTTCTGTGTCAACAGTTTTTAGCTTTTCTTTTACGGTTAAAGGTTTTTCTCTGATTATAAAGCTGCATATATTTGTATCAAGCATATAAATCATCTAAAACAGCTCTCTTTCCTGAATTTCTGGTTGGTTTCTTCCTTTTAGAAAATCTCTTTTTTCCTGCTCTTCCAGTTTCTTCTAACATATCAAATAAAACATCCCACTTTTCTTTTTCAGGGAATATAACCAGTCTGTTATCTTGCTTTGTTATGTAAACTTCTTCTGCGTTTATGTGATAGCCTTTTGGTATTCTAACTGCCAGAGAATTTCCGCTTTTGAAAATTTTTGTCTTTTTCACCTGATATCACCTCTTTATTTTATATCTACTACAAAGTATATACACAGGAATCTAAAATGCAACTTTTATTCAATTGCTTGCGTTTCACTTTTGGCGGTATTTCTTGATTTTTTTTGAACAAGCAGGTAGTAATTTTTAAGAGGGTCTTAAATTGTTTAAATTCAATAATTCATAATCTTCTAAGAGACAAATTAAATTCTTTTTAGCGTCCTAAAAAATTTTTAAACAAGATTTTTTAATAAAAATATCCCATTCCGGACGAAGCAAAAGCGAAGTCCGTTATGTATATATATTCTTTTAAAACATCCCTTTAGTTTATATATAAACCTAACAGCTATATATAAACCTATATATATTACGTAATTTTTAAAAAGAAAATTTTGCATTATGGTAAAACCTTAAAAATCAATATTTAAAGCAAGAAAAATCATGAAAAAATTACGTATACGTAAAAATTAAATACAAACCAGCTTCTATTTATATGCCAAAAAACCCGAACATTAATTCAAAGAACAGTCTGTATAGAAATTACGTATATGGATATAAAAGACTCTATTGAGGTGAATGCTGTGGGCAAACTAAACAAAATTTTTGAGATTTTAGATTACGCTGAATTTTTAGCTGAAACTGAAAGAGAACTTTTTGAGTGTCAGCCTGAATTTGAGCATTACAAAACTTTGAACATTCAAGCAGAAAAACCAATTGCAATAATATTCAGCAGTGATATTCACTTTGGTTCCATTCATACAAATATCTCTGAAAAAAAATGTTCTCAATGTTATTTTGGAGAACGATAATGTTTTTCTACTTGTAAACGGTGATTTTATAGATAACTTTGAAGTTCCTGTTCCTAAGCTTTTGCTTGCTGGTGTAAATTCTCAAATTTTATCTCCAGCAAAGCAAAGGGAGTTCTACAAAAACTTTATTGAACTTTTAGGTGAAAATAAAAAACTTCTGGCTGTTGTTATTGGGAATCACGAGGAATTCTCTGGTCAAAACCCTTATATTCAGACCCTTTTCCAGTATCAGGTTCCAATTGGAATAAATAGACTTCTCCTGAATTTAAGGCTAAACAATGAAGTTGAATATAAGATAGCCATGGTTCACAAATCCCGTTTTAATTCTATTTTAAATCCCGTCCACAGCTCACATAGAGAATTAATGCTTTATTACCCTACAGCTGATATCGTTTGCACTTCTCATACGCACTTTCCAGCTATTTATACGTTTCCCTACCCAAAAGATGATGAGCTGTTTGACCGCATACTCATTAAAACAGGAACATTCAAGGATAAAGATGCTTACACGTTTAAGTATTTCAATCCTTATAAAGTCTCCCACATGAGCACGCCAGCTGTGGTTCTATACCCTGACCAGCGTAAGATGATTGGATTTTTCAGATACCAGGATGCAGTAGAGTTTGTGAGGGGAGCGTTATATGATAAATGCTAAGTTTATATCTGCATTTGTCCCTGCCATGTTTGCTTCCTGCACTGCTTTAAATCAGATTAAATATGCTGTAAGGTTTGAGCAAGCAACAGGATACTGGTTTGAAAAGCCTT
This sequence comes from Persephonella sp., assembly GCA_030949555.1. Lineage (GTDB taxonomy): Bacteria > Aquificota > Aquificia > Aquificales > Hydrogenothermaceae > Persephonella_A. The sequence continues at coordinate 12,457 of JAUZSJ010000053.1, forward strand.
ATACCCTTGTTTCGTCAAAAGACAAGAAAGTTTGCAGAATTGAAAATCTAAAAGCAATACATGGTAATGGGAAATTAGTCATTGGATACTGCGACGGTGTTCCGCATATTTATGCAGAAAAAAAATGACAGAGCAATAGATTTGACAGCTACCTGCCAGTCTTTTGATAAAACTATGGAAATTACTGTAAAAGATTATGAAATAGTTTCGGTGAGAATCTTTAAGGATAAATCCAAATATTATCTGGAGATTAATGAGCTTTATTCATTTAACACCATTAAGTTTTTCTACATAAAATCTGCCCTTAAATATTTAAAGGAAAAGCAGTGTGAAAAATTACGTTTATATAGTAAAGAGTGCTTGTTGAGGTGAGAAATGGATATTAAAACAGTTATAGCTTACCAGTATAAGAAAATAGTTCTTATTGCCCTTCTAATAGTTGTGGGATTTGGGTTTTACAAGGTCTATTCATCATTTTTTGAAAAGGTTAATCAGATATGGCAGATGAAAATAGGATATGATTATGCAAATCTTATAGCTCTTGCAGAACAAAAATTAAAAAATGCCCAGTTTCAGGTTGAGTGGAGTTGCTCTGATTTTTCGCTGGAAGATAGACATAATGAAAGTGAGAGTTGTAAGCAGGCAAAAAAAGAACTGGCAAAAGCAAAAGAAGAGTATGAAAAACTTCAGGCAGAAAAGGAGAAGCTTTTCAAAATAGAAAGCCAGGAAGGTATATTTGTTAGAACTATAGAAAGGGATTTTTCAACCTTTAAGATAAAGATTTCATCAGGATTAACAGAAGTTCTTTGCAAGCTACAATCAGGCTACAGGATTACATATTTTAAGTGTAAAACTACCTTCAGACTTTATTTCCAGAGACCTGGAGCTGTTAAGAAAAAATGAAAAGTTTTCAAAAAGCTTAAGCAAAATCCCTGTCTACCTGTCAGCTTATTACAGCAGTCAGAGACTGTCAGACAATCCAAGATTTAGAGACCCTGTTGCTTATTTAAACTACATTGTTAGAAATCCATATGACATTCAGGATTTTATAGAGACAGGTTTTAATCTCATAGAAAAGAAGAAGTCAAGATGAGAACAAAAGAGGAAAAACAGCCAATATAATGATATTATTGCAAACCGTAAGTCAATATGGATTTACACAGACGCAGATATTGAAAGCTCTAAAGGAAAAATACCCCTTCGTAAAACCCTACTACATCCAGAAAGCTAAAAGATACGGTAGAATCAGGAATGATTTAAACCTGATTGATATTTTTCATGGGAGCTTCTCAAAGCTTACAAAAACTTACTTTGTTAGACTTTACTTAGAGCAGGGAAAAAGTAAGGTATGGATAAAAATAACCTTGGTGAAGATTATTACGACCTTATCTGGATTCTAAGAAGAAACGAGAAAAATAGGAAAAAAGCAGAAGCGGAAAAACAAATCCTAAACCAGTTTAAAGGTTTAAGAACCAAGAAGATAAATCTTGACATGATTATTGACACTCTCAAAGAAAAAGGACATATATCTGGACTTTATTATTTAAGGCAGTATGTCCAGACAAGAGCTGTCAAGTTTCAATTGAAAAAATACGGTTTAACCATAGAAGATGTTTTAGGAAAAGATAAAACAGAGCTAAAATCAATTATCGTAAAAAACTACTGCACGCAAAACATAGGCATTATAGACTACGAAGGATTTTTGAAAGCTTTATATTCTCAGGAACCTCTATCTAAACTTGATAGATTCATAGGACGAAACACAACAGGTATCTTAAGGGACAGATTAAAGAGCAAAACAAGAAGGTTAACCAGAGTTGTGATAGACAGTATGATTGTTAACTCTACCTTTGAGGAGTTTAAGCTTAAATTTGAAGATTACCTTTACAAACGCATAAATAATGCATATTTTAAAGGAAACAAAAAAGAAAGAAAAAGCAGAGTTCAAAAGGACATCTGCAGTATTGAAGAATTTATGAAACTGGCAGTAAAACATGGATATGCTTATGCAAGAAGAAGACTTTGTGATGAGAAAAAGAATGAATTGTTTTCTTTTATAACAAAGAATTTCGGTAGCATTGAAAACTTCAAAGCTCTGCTAAAGCAAAATAAGATTTCTTTATCTATTAGCATTCTGTTAAAAATTTCTTTTAATCCACAATTCCATGATAGGGTCTATAATCTGGTAAGTATTTCTCTCTTTAGTGATTATATCCTTCTTTTGAAGCTGCTGCACAGCCCTTTTTAGATGTGAAGCAGTGATTTCAAACTCAAAGAGAACTTCTTTTGAATAAATATTTTTACCGTTTGTATAGGTTATGATTTTCAAGGCTTTTTTTCTGGGTTGGCGGCAGATTTGACCACTCTTCCCAGAAAGAGTCCTCTTCTCTCTCTAAAACGAGATTTACTGCATAATCTAAATCTTCTTCTTTTACTTTTTCCTTAGAAACTTCCCACAGAACATAGCATATATGCTGGATATAATATGGAAATCCTCGGCAGATGCCGAAAACCTCTTTTATTGTTTCTTTATCTATCTTTTTTCCTGTTTTTTCAAATTTATTCTGGATAAACGGTATCCACTCTTCAAGAGGAATTTCTTTTAAAGGGAGCTTTTTAACCGATTTATAAAAAGGCCTGCTCTTATCAGAAAAAATCTGAGTAAGGATACTCTTTTTGCTTCCTGAAAACAGATAGGAAATATTTCTGCCGTGATTTTGAATAACTGTTCTGATTTCTTTTTCTAATCCTAAATTTTCCACTTCCTGAAATTCATCAAATATTACTGCAACATTTGTATTGTTTTTGGTAGCGTATAAAAATGGAATTTCCAGTATCTCTTTCAGAAACTGTTTTCTTATCTTTTGGAGAAAAAGAAACAGAAAAGGTTATACTGCCGTCAGGTTTAAGGGTAGAGTTAACACTAAAGTTAAGGTTTGTCAGCTGTTTTAAAGACTGGATAACTTTTTCTTTTTTAGACACTAATGATTTTACAATCTCATCAAAATATCGGTTTATAAAATCTTTCTCATCTACAACAGGAAACAAATCAAGGAAGATAACTTTTATTCCTTCTTTCTCAAGCTGTTCTTTTAGCTTCAGCAGGAGGGATGATTTTCCAAATCTCCGTGGAGAATAAAGAAGTATATTGATACCAGAAAAAATATCCCTTTTTAGTTCTGCAAGCTCTTTTTCTCTATTGCAAAAATCTTCGTTGCTGACAGTTCCACCAAAATAAAAAGGATTTCTTTCTCTGTGCTTCATTATACAAACCTGTATTATACATTAATGTTATAATACATAAATGTATTATAAAGTTTTTCAAATTACAAGTCTTACCTTAATAGGTTTTCAATCTCTTTTGCAAAACTCTTTTCTCCACTTATTGGATTTATACTTCAGATTACATCTGCGTGCATCCAGGTCAAGGTGAAAAATTACGTATATATAGTAAACAAGCAAAAGGAGAACCTATGAAAATAGCACAGCAGATAAAACAAAAGGTAGAAGAAGAAATAAAAAATATTGTTATTCAGCTATACAAGGAAGGTAAGACACAAAAAGCTATCGCAGAGGAAATAGGTATATCAGTAAAAAAGGTCAGAAAGATTATAAAAGAAGCAGGGCTAAGTGAAAACTCGCCATCGGGAAAAAAGCAGGTGGAATATCTTATAAGACCTTATGAGTAAAACCTTCCCTTTATTACTATGAAAAATTGCTGAATATCAAACTTAAGGAGTGTAAAGATGGCAAGGAGAAAGATTACTGATGAGTTAAAAGACAAAATAATAGAACTGTACAAACAGGGGCTGTCTTCTACTGAAATTGCTCACCAGACAAGTATTTCTGCAAATTCTGTCTGCAAAGTCATAAAAGAGAACAAAGTTGAAAGAAACATAGCAACAAAAGGAGAGAAAAAAGCCTTAAAAAGATATGCTGTTGAACTTCTTGGAGCTGATGAGGCGGTCGTTGATGAGATTATAAAAAAGCTTGATAAAAGAAGAGTTATTCAATACAGACTTTCACTTATGAGATTAAAACCTTTTATAGAGGAGCTGAAAAATGCTTCAGCTAAAAATTAAACTTGGAAGATTATACGTAGTCTATTTAGAGACCTTTCATAAAACAGCTGGAGGAAATTTCTTATGGATATAAAGCAAGTAAAGACCACCACCACACAGAAGAAAGATGGGCTGTTTCAGCACTCTATAGATGTAGCAAATAGAATGCTGGACATTTTTCTGGAAAATGAGGATAAATATCTGCCCAGATTTGAGAACGAAAAAACAGGAGCTTATCAAACCAGAAAAGAAAAGTTTTTGTTTCATCTTGCCTTAACAGGTCTTTTACATGATATAGGTAAAATAGCTGTTTATCAGGTTGAAACTGCTTATTATTATGTGCCTTTTATAACTTCTCTAAAGGATGTTAAAGATAGTCTTATCACAGAGAAAGAAAACAAAAAAGTTAACTATACAACTCTACCCATATATCTGGAATGGTGTTTGGGATAATTCTTGAAAGAGCAGGAAGAAAATATTACGAGAGTTTTCTTTATGATTTTCAGTTTATCACTATGATGCTTGAGGCTATCCATTTAGAGCATTACAAAATCATGGTTGATAATCCTATCCTGCACATCCTAAAAAAGCTGATGGTATGAGTGTTGCTGAAGAAAGAAACGAACCATTTGTCCAATCGCAGGAAAAAGCTGGAATAAAAGAAATAGATTTAGCTAAGCTTTACGTTGAGCTGTTTAATCAATGGACAAGAGTATCTACAAACTACTGGTTTTATACAGGAGAGTATTTCTTAGTTGTAAATCCTGCTCTTCATAAAAAACTTATACAGCAAATATCACAGCATATCGGACAGCCAGTTCATGAGGATAGGGTTATAGACGAGCTTATAGAAAAGGGATATACAGAGGAAAGGATAACACAGGTACAGATAAGGCTACCGAGCGGTAAGTTCACCCTCTTTTCAGTAATTAAGCTAAAAGCAAACAGTGTAATGCCCCAAGAAGAAATAGAAAGCAGAAGATTATCCAAAGTTGAGCTTTTTAACAGAAAACAGGGAGATAGAACTATGATAACCAGACAATCTCAGGTTTTTTATGTAGCTTCAGCAGTTTTTCTACTGGACAAGAACCTTTAGGACTTCTTGGTGTTTTCTTTACTTGCTTTTGTGGCTGTTGTTATTTTGTACTATACCCAAAAGGATGAATATGAGGATGTAGAAAGACCCTTATCTTATAAAGATATCCTTGTCTTTAAAGACAGAAATGAGCTTGTAGATGCTGTTTTAGATAGATTACCACCTGAAACACAGAATAAAACCAGGATAAAGATAGATATAAAGAAAACAGCAGTTTTAATGCTTATCTACACAGGAGCAGTTTTATTATTTGCCTATTCGTTTAGCAAGGCTTTTTATCTATTTCTTCTCGTAGGAAACATATTCCTTATAACGGAGGACGGTAATGATTAGGGCTGTTATAGTTTTTTTATGTTTTTTATTGGTGGCACATGCTGTGGAAACTCCAGATATACGGATAAATCAGGGAACAGAGATTAACAAAAAGAAGGAGATAGACAAATCAAAACAAAAAAGAAAAACTCATGAAAAAGCAACAGAAAAAGGCACAGGAAGAACCTATAAATCTGAAAAGGGTTTAAAGGAAACAGAAAGGAGAGAGTTTCAAAAGGCTTTAGAACTGTTAAACAGTAAGGGAATTACTGTAGAGATAAACATACCATCCCTTGTTTTTAACTCCCTTTTAAAATACTATCCTGATATTTTCCAGAGAACCCTAAATGATTTTTATACTATCCCTATATCCGATGGAGATTTTGTAAATGCTACAACCTTAGAATATCTAAATGCCAGAGCTAAAGCTCAGGTCCCAGTAAAAGAAATAAACACCACAGAAATTTTAACATATATGACTGCATTGATAAATGTTGCTATGCAGATAAAAGAAAAAATACCTTTATATGCAGGAGAAATATTAGGTCAGTCTGATTTTGAGGAGATATCTGAGTATGTAGCAAGAAGTATAAACCCATTTTTATACAGAAGACTGCCTTTCAGGCTTTCTAATAGATGTATTCTTATCGGAAGTTATGAAAGGATTAAATGCGGTTCCTGTCTTCTGGATTTATCACAGACTAAAGCCATGCCAGAGCTTTACTGTGGTGGTGTTCCTGTATTTACCCAGACCAGTATTTTAGAGCATAAGTCTGAGTATAGTCTGTTTAGCTCTTATGGTAAAATTCTGCAAAAGATACATTTTTAATCTAAGTAAAAGTATTTTAGAGGTGTGATATGAAAGTTGTAATGGAACTTCCTGATGAATTAAAGCTAAAAGAAGATGAAGTAAAAATAGCAGCTCTGGCAAAACTATATGAGCTTGGGAAAATATCCTCTGGGAAAGCAGCGAAACTTTTGGGTATTTCCCGTGTTGAGTTTTTAGATTTACTTGGGAAGTATAAAGTTCAGGTAGAACCTGACACAGAGGAGGACCTTTTGAAGGATATAGAGAATGCCTGAGGTTGTATCAAATACTACCCCGCTACTTTCTTTTATAAAGCTAAACAGATTAGATATCTTGAAAAAGGTTTATAAAGAAATATTTATCTCAGAAGCTGTTTATCACGAGTTGGAAAAAGGAAAATATAAATACTATAGAAATATCTCTAATGAAAGCTGGATAAAAATCGTTAAGGTTAAAAATAAAAGTTTGATAAAACAGTTAGAGAAAGATTTAGACAAAGGAGTAGCAGAAGCTATTGCACTATCAATAGAAATTTCAGCCAACTTATTGTTAATAGATGGAAAAACTTGGAAGAAGAAAAAAAGCTCAAGAAAAAGGCATTAAAATCACTGGGACGATTGGAGTATTACTTAAAGCTAAGAAAAGAGGCATCGTTAAAGAAGTTAAACCTCTAATATATGAGCTGATAGAAAAAGGAAACTATTATAAGGAATCATTCATAAAATTAGTACTATGAAGTATAGCATGCTGGAGAGTTGTAAACACAGATAATCTTTAAGACTAAAGGATTCTCACCATAATTTCCACTTAAGGTATTGTGTTTTTAGGAATTTTAACTTACTTTCATTTAGTAAACTTTGTAATATAATTAGGAAAAATTAAAAGAGTTTAATATGGAATTTGTGTTAATTATTGGCTTAATAGCGATGATAACAGTATTAGTAGTATTTGGTTTAATGACTTTTCAATCTATACAGGACTATTTAAAAGAAAATTCCTCAAAAAAGCATTTAGAGGTAATAAAGTTGATAAATGAAAAAGAACTTATAAGAGAAATAGAAAACGATGAATGGAAACCTGTAAAAAATATAGAAAGAGAGAAGAATAAACTAAAGAAAGCTGTAATAGATAGAAAAGAAAAAACCAATATTAAACTGTCGAAAAATTATACAAACATGATTTGAAGGTTCTTTAAAAGAAGACTGACTATCTCCCGAGGATGAAGCCTGGAAGAATTTATAAAATGGCAGGATTACAGTTATGACTAAGGTTATTATAAAATCTGAAGATAACCAAAGAAATTGTGATATTCACGTTTTTATCTCCTGAAGAAATAAAAGGCAATAAAGGAAGTTGAAGGAGGAAAATTAGGGCAAAGAAAGCACTGCTGATGCAAACTGTTTGGAGATTAAAAACAGAAAAATCATGTGGACTGAGACGAGGAAATATATGAAGAAATCAATGGTAAATAGTAAAATGCAAATAAAATACGATAAGGAAGACGATATACTTACTATAAAGTTATCTGACAAAAAACCTGTAGAAAGTGAACATTTAATAGAGCAAGAAATCGTTGTTGATTATGATGAAAATGGGAATATCATAGGATTGGAAATTTTGATTGGAGCGAGAGAAAGGTAAGGATGATATAAAATTTGATGAAGAAGCAAAAGTTTTATATGTGAAACTTACGGATGAAGAAATAGAATACACAAAGGAACCATTTCCAGACATCGTGGTAGATTATTCCCAAACCGATAAACCTGTAGGAGTAGAAATTTTGAACATTAAGATTGACCCTGATAAAGTGTGATTTTTTTCTATAAAACGAGCCGTGTATAAAAATTTTTAGGTAGACATTAAAGATGGATAAAGAATTACTTAATATTTTAATCATAGGGAACAGAGCTGTCAAAAAAGCTCACAAGGAAAGTTTAGAAAAGGGTATTCCAAATGTTTATTGCACGAAAGATGGTGTTTTATATTTTCAACTTCCCGATGGGACCATAACAACAAAGATGCCAGAAATTTATAAGAAAATGGAAGAAAGTCAGTATGTAGAGTTTTTTGAGGAAATAAATAATATTCCTGAAATAGAAGAGTTTAAATTAATAGAGCCTCCAGATGGAGTAGAGGCTGATATCTCATTAAAAATAAAACTAAAACCCGATGTTAACAGGTGGAAAGCTCAGGAGAAAATACAGAATATAAGATGGAATACAGCAAGTTGGATAATCCAATAACCTTATATATTGAGTTTGAGCAGTAAAGGATGAATTTAGATACACAGGAACTATTGAGAAAATATAAGATAGATTTGAATACATAAACCTGGAAGACACCTTTGACCTTGAGAATGTGTTTTATAAAAGGCAAGAGTTAATTAAAAGGTTTAATACATTAACCTTGGAAGAATTATCTCTTTTAAAGTTATAGAGCAAAGTATATTCCAGAAATAAAAGATAGACTTTTTTAATAAAAATGGCTGGAACTGTGAAATGTGAACTGCAGGAGGAGATGGATCGGGAGTGTCAGGAGTGTCTATAAAACTGTGTAAATTTTACCACAGCCTAAATCCTGCCTTCAAATAAAATAGAAAGTTGCCCGTAAATTCTACCCCATCCAGTAATAGGCCTCTTAGACCATTTTTTCTCAAGCTCTACTGCTACTATGTAAAGGTTTTTGAGCAGAGACTCATCAGATGGAAATACTCTCTTACCATCTGTAGCTTTCCTAAGCTTACTGTTTACACTCTCTATTATATTCGTGGTATATAGTAGTTTCCTTATCTCTACTGGATAGTCAAAGTAGGTCATTAATTCGTCCCAATTAGCCCTCCAGCTCCTTACTATATGAGGATATTTATCTGACCATTTTTCCTCAAATTCATCTAATCTAACCTTCGCTTCTTCTATAGTGGATGCCTGATAAACCTCTTTTAAATCCTCTGCTACCTGCTTTCTTTCCTTCCACGGCACGTATTTTAATGAATTCCTTACTTGATGAACTATACACCTTTGAACGTCTGCCTGAGGATATACGTTGTTTATTGCTTTGCTTATCCCTGCCAGCCCGTCTACGCTGAATATCAATACATCTTCCACTCCCCTGCTTTTTAAATCATTTAATACTTTTAACCAGTAAGAAGCACTTTCTGTCTCACTTAGCCAAAATCCAAGTAATTCTTTGTATCCATCTTTGTTTATCCCTATTACTACGTTTACTGCTTTTTGATTACTTTCCCATCCTGTCTTACTTTGTAGAATATGCTGTCTGTGTAGATTACTGGATATATTCTATCTAATGGTCTATTCTGCCATTCCTCTATCTTTGGAAGCAGTCTATCTGTTATTTTTGATATTAATGATGGGCTTATGTCCACTGAATACATATCTGATAAAAGCTCTTGTATATCCCTTGTTGACATTCCTTTGGCATATAAAGCAACTATTTTGCTTTCTAAATCGTCTATCATTGTTTGTCTTTTACCAACTGCTTTAGGCTGGAACTGTCCTTTTCTGTCTCTTGGTGTTCTTATCTCTACTTCTCCAGGGTCTGTTTTTACTGTCTTTGGAATGTAGCCGTTTTATCTGTTCTTTCGTATTTGGAATATCCAAGGAATTCTTCAAGCTCTGCTTCAAGGGCTTCCTGGAGTGTTTGCTGGATTAAATTCTTATTTTTTGTTTTACGTCATTTGGATTATACTTCTTTTCCATGGTGTCCACTCCTAATTGTTTGATTTAAATTTTACACACCTTTGGTGGACACTCCCCTTTTAGTTTTTAGCTGAGAAATTCTTTCTGTCTATTAATATTTCTATTTCCTTTAGTATTTCACTTTTTGCTTGAATATTTACTATCATTTGTGGAAGGGAAGCATATATAAAATAAGTTATTACAAAGAAAAGTAAGTATATAAAATATGGCATCTATTATGTTTGAAGTTAAACTTTTTGGATTTTGGAAAATACTTGTATTGCTTCTTTACCTGCTATTAGGAAGAATATAGAAAATAAAAACTTACCGAATATTTTCCTTGCAAATTTTAAATACTCATAATAGTTATCATATTTTATGATAAAAAACTCAAGATTTTTCTTAATATCTTCTAATTCAGTCTCTGTTAGATTTGAAAAACAATTATCTTTTACAAAAATTTTAGTATAAGCTTTTTCAAGAAAATCCATTTCTTTATTTAAAAATTCAATATCTGATTCAGAAAGGTGAAATTCTTTGGAAGTAAAAAATAAATTTTTTGCCTTTGCTAAAAATTTATGTGTGCTGGGTGTTTCTTGTCGTAAGTTTTTATAATTTTGAACTAACAACTTAGTCAAGTTATAAGTATCAATATTTCCCATAATTATTACCTTTTGCTAAATATTAAGATATTTAAATTTTAATCCCCAAAACTTCCTACATGTTGAAGATTAGTAACTGATGAGTTGGAACTATATACCAAAATTCAATTGGAGGGTTCTGGTTTATAAATTAGTCTATGTGTAATCTCATTTTATGTTATATGTTAGATAAAAAAGATAGTTCTCTTCTTATCCCCAAAATCTGTTTTAGTATAGATTTTCCAAAATTTTGTGTATCTTTACATTCTACCGCTAAATAGATGTCTCTGTAAGTTGGTCTTTTCCATTACGAATATTTTCCTTTAAAATAGCTATATCAAGTTCGTGAACAAAATTTTCCTAAAGGTTTGGACACCCGAACTTGGAGAGTGAAGCATTCCCAGATATCCCTATAAACTCTATATCCATCCATATTTCATATTGTTTTGCGATTTCTTTGTAACTTAATATATGAAAATCTACTCCCTGTCTATTTTACTTGGCTTGTTAGCAAATTGAACATTATGTGTAGGAGAAATAAGAGCTAAGCTAAACCCTCTTCCCTCTAAATCTTTAATAACATCAACCAATGAGTATAGTTCAAATAATTTTCCTGAAAGATTCGGAATAGTAATTTGAGAAGAAGGAATTCCTAAACGACTAAACGTTTCCTCTATTTTGTCAATTATAGATTGTTCTGCTATCATAATCCTGGACCTCTTGGACCTCTATTTTTATTTTTTGGCTGGACCTGGAGAGTTATCAATATAACTTCTTATTTCTTTAATTGAATTTAAAAAGTCCCTCAATTTGGTTTTCTAACTATTTGTTTCGAAAATAGTGATATTTCTTCTGTTATTTCAAAGTCAAAGTCTCCAGGTATTATTAAAATGTCATTTATTGGTTCCTCACTAATCTTATTTAGTTTGTGTATTACTTTCTCTTTGAAAAAATTAGTGTTTAATATACTTAATGAAGAATAGAGGTTATCCAGATAATTTAACAGTATTTCCTTGTATAATTTTGGTTTTCTTGTTCATAATCTTTACTTTCTTTAACTTGAATTGCAAAGATCAAAAATTTTCAATAACCAAGTGGCGCACGAAAAACGTGAAAGCGTTTCAATGATGGTGCCGCGAAAACGGTTAAAACACCCAAAACTTCCAA
>JAUZSJ010000054.1 GCA_030949555.1 Persephonella sp.
ACTTCAATGAACAGACCTTCAAAGCGTCCTGCCAGTGATTAATAAATTTTTTGACCTGCTTCTGGGTTAATCTTTTTTTCAGGACAACCTTGTTTGCATATCCTTTTTTTAACCTTTCATATATCTCTCCTTCCAGCTCAATACCCAGAACATTCTTTAGCTTATCTTTCAGAAATTTTAAACGTTTTTTCACCATATACGGATATGTGTATATCTGGAAAGAAGGCTCATCGTAGGCAAGAAGGATTCCATTTCTGTCGTATATTTTCCCTCTTGGTGGATTTATTACCTGTACTCTTATATGGTTTTTCTCCGATATTTTTCTGTAGTAATCCCCTTTAACTATCTGAAGATAAAACAGCCTGAAAAACAGAACCATATATCCTATTAAAAAAAGCAGAGCTAATGTTTTTAATCTACCTGATTTCATCAAAAACACTTACCACATAAAAGGTTAAAAAGTTAACCAGAATATATACAAGGTATACAGGTGAAAAGTCCATTACACCTGTGGACAAATACGTTATAAATTCTTTCAACCCTGTGTCGACAACAGTAACAACAGATATAAGCAAAAACTTAACAGAAACAGAAGAGTAATAAAACTTCTGTTTTACACTGCTGACGAACAGAACAATTATTCCCTTACTTACCGTATTGACAGGGAAAACCGATGGATACATCAAATCCTGCAGAATACCTGTGAAAAGCGCAATCCTGATGGAGGTTGGAAGTCCATTTTTCAGTGCAAAAACAACAATAAAAACTGTAACAATATCAGGAACAACCCCCCAGAAGGAAAACACCTTCCCAGCATACATCTGAAAAATAAGGAGCAGAAAAACCAAAAGATATACCCTCATTTTCTACCTGAAAATATTACTACATATTCAATGCTGTAAGGATTAATATTGAGGGAAACAGTCACATCTTTGTAGAAATTTCCCTCAACATAGGACACAGACTTTATCCTTCCTATGGGAACACCAGAGGGAAACTTTTCAAATCCTTCTGTCTCAATAACATCTCCAATCCTTATGTCCTGCTCAGGTTTGACAAATATAAGCCTCCCTTCACTGCCTCTGTCCTTCCCTGAAAAAACAAACTCCCCTGTCTTCCTGCACCGGGCAGAAATCCTGAAATTTCTATCAGAGACCAGAACGACAGAAGAAGAAAATGCTCCAACCTGATACACCTGACCCAGTAGAAAGCCGTCAGATACAACAACATCTCCCTTTTTATACCATCAAAAGAACCTGCCATCAATAATAACAAATTCCTCCAGTTGTCTGGAGAATAACCAATTATTCTGGCCACCCTCAGTCTGTAATCTGGATATTTATCTGTAAACTGGAGTAAACGCTTCAGTCTTTTATTTTCTGTCTCAACCTTCTTAAGCTGTATAATACGGGCTTTCAGGAGTTCTATTTTCTTCTGAAGCTGTCTGTTCTCCTCAATAATTCTGCTCTGTGACTGAAAATGCTTGAAAACAGATAAAAAAAATCCTTCAACTGTATCGGCAACTTTAAAAACAGGATAGGATGCGTCAAGAACAATGCCCTTTAACTGCTCATTCCTGAAAAAATATAAAAAGCTGACTGCTACCACAGCAGAAATAAAAATCAGGACATATATCTTTTTCATTTTTACTGAAGAGATATCTTTCTGATAAGCTCAATATCATCTAATGCCTGCCCTATTCCCCTCGCAACAGCTGTCAGTGGGTCTTCACAGTAGTAAACAGGAAGGTTGGTCTCCTCTCTCAATCTTACGTCAAGACCATGCAGGAGTGAACCTCCTCCAGCAAGAACAATACCCCTTTCTACTATGTCTGCTGAAAGTTCAGGAGGTGTTCTTTCCAGTGCAAGTCTTACAGCATTAACTATATTTTGAATAACACTTTCTAATGCTGTTCTTATTTCTTCCCCCTTTATCTCAACACTTCCCGGAAGACCCCTCAGGTCTCTACCGGGGACAACCATTGTCTTCTGGTCCCTTTCTGAAGGATATGCTGAACCAAGCTCTATCTTTATCCTTTCCGCAGACTGCTCACCAATCAGGAAGTTGTGATTTCTCTTCATGTACTGGATAATGGCCTCATTCATCTCATCTCCAGCTATCTTTATAGACTCAGACAGAACAAGACCTGAAAGTGATATAACAGCTATCTCAGATGTTCCCCCTCCAATATCAACAATCATATTCCCACCAGGAGACTGGATTGGCAGACCTGCTCCCAATGCTGCTGCCATAGGCTCTGCTATCAAAAAAACCTCCCTTGCACCAGACTGTCTTGCAGCATCTATGACAGCCCTTTTTTCCACAGTTGTTATTCCCGATGGAACACCTATGATAACCCGAGGTCTCGGCCTTAAAATTTTTGACAGGGACATGTTAGAGTGAACTTTTCTTATAAAGTATTTGAGCATCTCCTGTGTAACATCAAAGTCAGCAATAACACCATCTTTAAGAGGTCTTATAACCTCTATCTCTGCTGGTGTTTTACCTATCATCTGTTTTGACTCTTCACCAACGGCAATAACCTTTCCTGTTCTTGTATCAAGGGAAACAATAGAAGGTTCAGAAAGTACAATTCCTTTTCCCTTAACAAAAACAAGTGTGTTTGCAGTCCCCAAATCAATACCAATATCGTTAGAAAACAGTCCGACAACTCTGTCTAAAAACATATTCCCTCCATTTTTAGGACTAAAAAGCAAATATATTATAAACTATTATTAAAGATAAATTTCTCAAGTGGAGGTCAAGATGTTTAAAGGTTCCATTGTTGCACTGATTACACCTTTTAAAAATGGCTCTATAGACAGAAAATCCCTTAAAAATCTTATAGATTTTCACGTAAGGAATGGAACGGATGCCATCGTTGTGGCAGGAACAACTGGAGAATCTGCCACCTTGACATTTCCTGAACATGAGGAACTGATAAATCTTGCCGTTGAGTATGCAGACAGGAGAATCCCTGTTATTGCAGGAACAGGGGCAAATGCCACTCATGAAGCTATAGCACTAACCAAATCGGCCGAAAAAGCAGGAGCTGACGGCTCCCTACAGATAGTCCCTTACTACAACAAACCTACACAGGAAGGAATATACCAGCACTTTAAGGCAATATGCGAAGAGACAAACATACCCCTTATTCTGTACAACATCCCATCCAGAACAGGAACAGACATGCTCCCTGAGACATTTGCAAGGCTGTATGCAGACTTTCCCAACATTATAGGAATAAAAGAAGCAACAGGAAATGTGGCAAGGGTCTCTGAAACTATAAACATGACAAACTCAAATGTTATCATACTTTCTGGAGACGATGCTCTTACCCTCCCAATGATGGCAGTGGGGGCAAAAGGTGTAATATCTGTTGCAAATAACTTAGTGCCAAAGGATATAGCCCAGATGTGCAGGTTGGCATTAGAAGGAAACTTTGAAGAGGCAAGGAAGATACACGACAGATACTGGAAACTGTTCAAAACCCTGTTTATAGAAACAAATCCTATTCCTGTAAAAACAGCAGCATACCTTATGGGACTGATAGATGACATAGAGATGAGACTTCCCCTTTATTATATGAAACCTGAAAACGAGGAAAAGCTGAAAAAAGTTCTGAAAGATTACAGTCTTATTCAGTAGATTTGCAAATTTGCAAACAGCATTAGAGATTGAAAAAGCAGTTTAGAGGGATATTTAATGGCATTTTTTTTGCCTTACGCAACAGGTCTGTAAAACATTATGGAGGTAAATGTTTGAAAGCAGCCATAGTTGGAACAGGGAATATGGGTTCAAAATACGTTAAAAAGTTTGAAGTTTTAGGATTAGATGCTGTCTTGATTGATTTAGACGCCAGTAAGCTGTCCCCGTATCCAGAAAAGTTCAAAAAGTATACAGATATAGATGAAGCACTGGAAAAAGAGGAGATTACACACCTGTTTATAGCAACAGACCCACAGTCCCACTATTCCCCTTGCACTGAAAGGATTAGAAAGAGGTTTAAACGTTATGGTTGAAAAACCTCCAGCCATCAATCCTTCACAGCTTGAAAAGGCAATTGAGTTTGCACAGAAAAAAGGAACCGTTCTTTCCGTCTCTGAGATAGAACTAAAATCCAGCATTGTGAGAAATCTAAGTATCAGCTCTGATGTTAAAGATATTCAGGCTTACAGACTGAACCTCGGAAGGGGATACATAAATCCATTTTACGACCTTGCATGGCACGACCTGTACATCATGAACTATCTGTTTGGAAACTTCCGTATTAAAAAAGTTTTAGATAAAGGAAATGTATACGACATCTACGGAGAAACACAGAACAGTGAGTTTTTTCTCCAGGTAGCATGGAGTCACAGATTTTTAAAAAGGGAGTGGAACATAAAAACATCACAGCAGAGTATAAAACTGAACTTTGCAGAGGACAAAATAATATACGAAGACGGAACGGTGATAGAAAAAGACGGTGCAGACAAATTAGAACTTATGATAAAACAGTTTATTGAAAATCCTTCTTTTGAAAGCTCCCACAGAGCATTAAACATACTGAAAGAGTTCAGCAAATTCACTGTATAAAGGAGAGAAGATGATACCAATAATCAAGCCTGTTTTTGGTCCAGAAGAAGAGAAAACTGTTTTAGAGATTATGAAAAGTGGCCAGATAACCAGAGGAAGATGGACGCTAAAATTTAAAGAAGAGTTCAGCAATTACACAGGAGCAACATTTTGCCACACTGTATGCAGTGGAACAGCAGCCCTCTACATAGCACTGAAGGCCCTTGGAATAAACAGCCGGGAAGACAGGGTTATAGTCCCTTCCCTCAGCTTTATGGCAACCATAGATGCAGTTATACTTGCAGGAGGAACCCCTATAGTCGTTGATATAGGAGAAGACTACTGCATCTCTCCCGAAGCTCTTGAAGAAGCTGTGGAAAAATACAGCCCGAAGGTAGTAATCCCAGTTCATCTGTTTGGGCAGACAGCAGAGATGGACAGGATAAATGAGATATGCAAAGAAAAAAATATATATGTGTTAGAGGACGCAGCACAGGCACATGGAGCAGAGTATAAAGGGAAAAAGGCAGGAAATTTAGGTGATATATCCGCCTTCAGCTTTTATGCATCAAAAAATGTGGCAATGGGAGAAGGAGGAGCAATTCTGACTAACGACGTTTATTTAGACGAGAAGATATCAAACTGGATAGAGTTTGGAGACCATCCTGCCCTCAACCTGAGAATAACAGAATTTCAGGCAGGAATTGGATACTGGCAGCTGAAAAAGTTAGATGAGACAAACGAAAAAAGAAGAAAGATAGCAAAACTGTATAACGAAGAGTTCAAGAACCTTCCTGGTCTTGTTTTACCTGAAGAGTCTGAGGGAAGAAAACATGTTTATCACATATATACCCTGAGACATCCTGAGAGAGACAGAATAGTAGAACAGCTTATTCAGAAGGGCATAGGAGCAAGGGTTTACTACGAATACACACTGCACCAGCTGAGGAATACCCAGCATTTAGACTGCAGTTTTGGAGAGCAGGTAAGCAGGGAGATATTTGCCATTCCTGTTCATGCTGCTTTGAAAAATGATGAGGTGTCGTATATCATAGAGACAGTTAAAGATATCATCAATAATCTGTAGGTGGTGAAGATGAGACAGATAGAAGGACAGCTTAATGCAGAAGGATTCAGGTTTGCCATTGTTGTTGGCAGGTTTAACAGTCTCATAACAGAAAAACTGTTGGAAGGTGCAGTTGACTGTATACTGAGGCGCGGAGGGTCAGAAGAGAGAACATTACAGTTATCAGAGTTCCCGGCTCTTTTGAGATACCTCTGACGGCTAAAAAAGCAGCAAAGTCAGGAAAGTATGACGCAGTTATATGCCTTGGTGCTGTTATCAGAGGAGCAACCCCTCACTTTGATTACGTTGCTTCAGAGGTTACGAAGGGTATTGCTCCTTGTTACACTTGAAACAGAGGTTCCAGTGGCATATGGTATATTAACTACAGATACAATAGAGCAGGCAGTCGAAAGGGCAGGAACAAAGATGGGCAACAAAGGATTTGACGCAGCTCTGACTGCAATAGAGATGGTTAATCTTTTAAAAGGAATAGAGTAAATGGCAAAATCAGGCAGATACAGGAAAAAAGCAAGGGAAATACTGTTCAGGACACTTTATACTTACGACCTGAAAGATGAAGACATATTCGAGATATTAGAAGAGCACATTAAAGATTTTAGAGACAGATTATCAACAGAGACATTAGAATACGCATACTCAACAGCAAAGGGAATATTAGACAGTTTAGAGGAGATAGATAAAATAATACAGGAAAATCTGAAAGAGTGGAGGTTAGAAAGATTAGGATATCCAGAGAGGGCTCTACTCAGACTTGGAGTTTATGAACTGCTGTTTTCAGAAATACCAGACAAAGGGAGAGTTTTTATAGACATATTAGATCTTGCAAAATGCTACATAAACAGTGAAGACTCTCTGAAGTTTATCAACGGAGTTCTCAGCAGTATCTACAAAAAATACCAGAACGTGAAAGCATGAGAATAGCAGTTCTGTCTGACATACACGGAAATATCCATGCACTGGAAGCAGTAGAGAGAGACATAAAGGAAAACCGTATTGACAGGATATTTTGTCTTGGAGACATTATAAATTTTGGGGCACATCCTAAAGAAACGTTAGACTGGGTAAGGGAAAACTGCGACATTGTGATAAAGGGAGAGCACGCCAACACAGAGCCGTTGCAGACCCTGATGAGGTTTTTCTGTCAAACCCCTTTGCCATAAAATCAGCTGACTGGACCCATGACCAGCTTTTAGAAAAAAGATTTTGATTACATCCTGCTCTTTAGAAAACTTTTATGAAGAGGAGGAGTTTATCCTTATCCACGATGAGCCTTCTATTCCAGGAACATATCACTTTTTAACCTCCCTGAGGGATGCAAAAGAAACATTTACCTGTTTTGATAACAGATTCTGCTTTTACGGACATACACACCTTCAGATTATTTTTGTAAAAAAGGGAGAAGAAGTCTTCAGTGATAAGTCAGAAAAATATTCTTTTTCAGACGAGGAGCAGTTCCTCATATCAGCAGGCAGTGTGGGACAGCCAAGAGACAGAGACCCACGGGCTGGATACATCGTTGTTGATACAGAAGAGAGATACATACAGCTTAGAAGGGTCAGTTATAATGTGGAGCAGGCAGCCCGGGACATAATCAATGCTGGACTGCCAGAAGTGTTTGCCAACATACTGAGAATGAAAAAGGATTAATCTTTCTTTTCTTCCTCATAAGGAGCAGAAACTGCCGTTTTCAGAACCTTTATCATCGTTCCTTCTGAAACCTTCAGAGTCACTATTTTGTCGTCAATTCCCTTAATCTCCCCTATAATACCCCCAGAAGTAACAACCTTATCTCCTTTTTTTAGAGAGTTTATAAACTCCTGATGTTTCTTTCTCTGCTGCTGCTGTGGTCTGTATAGCAGAAAATAGAATATTGCTATCAGTATAATCATCCACAAAACAGCACCAATTATACTGCTCATCGGGTCTCCGCCTTGCATAAAGCACCTCCTGTTTTTTGTTTGTTATATTCTAACTGTTTGATTGACAATTGTCATTATTTTTTAATTACTGCTGTTTTATATTATAATTATTACTTCTACATTTCTTCGGAGGTCTATAAATTGGCAAAAGTTAAAGCACTCAGATGCAAAGAATGTGGTAAAGAGTATCCTGTTGAACCTATACACGTATGTGAATACTGTTTTGGTCCCCTTGAGATAGAGTACGACTACGATGAGATAAAAAAGAATGTATCAAGGGAAAAGATAGAAAAGGGTCCAAAAAGTCTGTGGAGATATGTTGACCTCCTCCCTGTTGAAACCCCTGCCGTTGGACTGTCTGCTGGATTTACACCACTTATAAAGGCGGAGAAACTTGGAAAAAAATTGGGACTGAACAACCTCTACATAAAGGACGACTCTGTCAACCATCCAACACTATCCTTTAAAGATAGAGTTGTTGCTGTAGCCCTCTCAAAGGCAAAAGAATTTGGTTTTGACACTGCAGCATGCGCATCAACAGGAAATCTTGCAAACTCTGTTGCAGCAAATGCAGCAGCTGCAGGTATGAACTGTTATGTCTTCATCCCAGCAAACTTAGAGACAAACAAAATAATAGGTTCTCTCGTTTTCAACCCTACTGTTGTTGCCGTTGAAGGAAATTACGATGATGTTAACAGACTCTCTTCTGAGATTGCCAACGAATTTGGATGGGCTTTTGTTAACATAAATGTTAGGCCCTTTTACTCAGAAGGTTCTAAAACACTTGCATTTGAAGTTGCAGAACAGCTTGGGTGGAAAGCACCAGATGCTGTTGTTGCTCCCCTTGCATCGTGTT
>JAUZSJ010000055.1 GCA_030949555.1 Persephonella sp.
GGAACAGGTAAAGAGATTGTAGCAAAAACAATACACAAACTGAGCAGTAGAGCAGACAGACCTTTTGTTGCCATAAACTGTGCCTCTTTACCAGAAGAACTGCTTGAATCTGAGTTGTTTGGCTATAAGAGAGGAGCGTTCACAGGAGCAACATCAGACAAGAGAGGACTTATAGAAGAGGCAGATGGAGGAACTCTCTTTCTTGATGAAATTGGGGAAATGCCTATTGCATTGCAGGCAAAACTGCTGAGATTTATAGAAACCAGAAAGATAAGACCTCTTGGTAGTGTAAAAGAGATAGATGTTGATGTAAGGATAATATCTGCAACAAAACAGAAATCTGGAAGAAGAGATAAAAAAAGGAAACTTTAGAGAGGACCTCTATTACAGACTTTCTACTATCACAATAAAAATGCCTTCTTTGAAAGAGAGAAAAGAAGATATACCTCTGCTTGTTGAAAGCATCCTGAAACAGCTAAAAAACAAGTACAGAAAGAATATAAAAAAGATTTCTCCACAGTTTCTAAACTACCTTATGCATTATGATTTTAAAGGAAATATTAGAGAGTTAAGGAATATACTTGAAAAGGCTGTTATTCTCTCTGAAGGAGAAGAGCTTGATGTTCCATTTATCAGTTTGACAAATATGAACTCTATATATATAGATGACCCAGAAGAAAAATTTACAGTAAAAACATTTCCAGAAGAAGGAGTAGAACTTAAGAAGGTTCTTTCAAATATAGAGAGGGCCCTTTTGGAAAAAGCTCTGGAAATCTCTGATGGTAACAAAACAAAAGCAGCAGACATTCTTGGATTGACGTTTAGGGAGTTTAGATACAGATACAGTAAGTATCTAAGTAGTGGAGAGTAGTTTGTATTATAATTATAGTTTTTAATCCTTTTTGGAGGTGGTAGATGCCTGAAGAAATTATTGAGAGCAGAAAAAAATTGGTAGAGATGCTAAAAAAAGAGGGAAAAATCCATATCCTCATAAATTTGAGACAACAACAGACCTTATCGCAGTAAGAAAAAAATACGAAAAGCCAGTTCCTGATGATAAACTCAGGATAGTCGGAAGGATAAAAAGGGTTTCAAAAAGGGAAGATAAATACATAATAAGGCTGTCTGACCTTTCTGAGCCAGTGGAAATACAGGTTATTATTCCTCAGTCAGCAGGAAAGTTTTCCCCAAACATGGAAATAGCTTTTGAAGGAATTTTAAAAAGAGTAGACGGTAAGCTTACACTCCTTGCTGAAAGAGTGTCTGAAGATGGAGAACCTGTCCATCAGATAAAAGGCAGGTTTGATATAGACCCACAGAGAGAAAGTGTATCAGTGGCAGGAAGACTTGTTGCTCTGAGAGACCAGGGGAAAGCAGCCTTTGGACACCTGCAGGATGCAGATGGAAAACTGCAGATTTACTTTAGAAAAGATACCTTAGGAGAAGAAAAATATAATCAGGCAATGGAAATATTAGATGTAGGGGATATTGTAGGAGTTCAGGGCGAGCTTTTCAGGACAATGACCCAGGCGAACTCACTGTTGAGGTTAAAGATTTTCAGCTCCTTGCAAAGTCGTTGAGGGCGCTGCCGGAAAAATGGCATGGGCTGAAAGATGTGGAACTGAGATATAGACACAGATATATAGACCTTATAGCAAACCCAAAAGCCCGTGAAATATTCAAAACCCGTTCAAAAGCCATAAAGAGTTTGAGGGAGTTTTTAGAATCAAAGGGATTTATGGAGGTAGAAACTCCCATACTTCAGACAGTTGCTTCTGGAGCAATGGCAAAACCCTTTATCACCCACCACAATGCATTAGATATGGATATGTATCTCAGAATAGCCCCTGAGCTTTACCTGAAGATGCTTGTTGTTGGGGGATTTAATAGGGTTTACGAAATAGGGAGAAACTTCCGGAATGAAGGTATAGATACAACCCATAATCCTGAATTTACAATGGTTGAGTTTTATGCTGCGTACATGGATTACTATGACCTTATGGAATTAACTGAAGAACTGATGAGAAAAATACTGATAGATACAGTAGGGAGTCTAAAAATTGTTTGGGAAGGAGTAGAGCTGGACTTCTCAAAGCCTTTCAGAAGGCTGCCCTTTTTTGAAGCACTGAAAGAAAAAACAGGAAAAGATAAACAGTTTTTCCTGAACGAAGAAAATGCAAGAAAGTTTGCAAAAGAAGTAGGTATACCAAAAGCTGAAACCTTAACACATCTGAAACTTCTTGACAAACTGTTTGAACACTTTATAGAGGAGGACCTTGTTCAGCCTACTTTTGTTATTGATTTTCCTAAAATACTTTCTCCCCTCGCAAAGACCCACAGAAACGATCCGGACCTTGTTGAGAGGTTTGAGCTTATTATAAATAAACAGGAAATAGCTAATGCATACACAGAGCTTAATGACCCGGAAGACCAGAGAGAAAGATTTTTACAGCAGCTTAAGGAGAAAGCTGCAGGAGATGAAGAGGCAATGGATATAGATGAAAACTTCCTGATGGCTCTCGAGTACGGTCTTCCACCAACAGGAGGGGAAGGTATAGGTGTTGACAGACTTGTTATGATGCTGACAGACAGCTCATCTATAAGGGAAGTTATACTGTTTCCAACACTGAGACCTGAAGGAGATTAGGTCCGATGAAAAACAGGTTTAGGGGCGTTCTTGTTGGGGCTGCCGTTGGAGATGCTATGGGTATGTGTGTTGAGGAGCTCCCTATGGATGAGATTATACTCCACTACGGAGATAAGATAACAGAGATATGTGAACCTCACCCAGCTTCTCCAGCATCTTTTCTCAAAAAAGGGGAAAACTCCAGTGAGTTTGAGATTGTTGAGATGGTTGCCCAGTCTCTTGTAGAAAAGAAAAGGTTAGACATAAGAGACATCATAGAAAGATATTTAGACTGGTATGAAAGGGAAGAGACCCACAGCTATGTTGACCCGTCGTTTCTGGTGGGTATTGAAGCATTGAAAGAAGGAAGAGAAATAAGCAGAGGAGGTTCATCTGTTGAAGGGGTCCTTCCGGCTATTCCCGTTGGTATGTACCATTACACAAATCCTATTTTAGCTGTAGAAGGAACAAAAGCGGTGGTTATGTTAACTCACAGAAATGAAGTGGCATTAGATACTGCGTCCATCCTTGCTGTTGCCGTAGGAGAATTACTTCAGGGAAGATTTTATCTTGAAGAGGAATATCAGTACTTTATTGAACTGTTAAAAACATTTGTTCAAAAGGATGAAACTAAATTTTATTTAGACAGGGTTAAAACACTTATAGAAAAGGATGCATCTTACGAAGATGCCATAGATGAAATAGGAAACGGCTCTTATGCACTGGAAGCAGTGTCCCAATCTCTATTTATATTTTTGAAAACACCTGAAGATACAGAAACAGCAGTAATACATGCTGTTAATTCCTACGGAAATTATGGTGGGGATACAGATGCCATTGGACTTATAACAGGGGCATTTGCAGGGGCATATAACGGTGAAGAAAGTATCCCTGCACGGTGGAAAACAAAGTTAGTAAAATATAAAGATATAGTAAAATTAGCAGATAGACTTTACAGAGTAGCAATACACTGAAAGAGGTGAAGAGATGGCTAAGAAAAAGGGAAGGCTACAGGAACAATTTCTTAACGCAATAAGAAAGGCAAAAGTAAGGGTTAACATCTACCTTGTTAACGGGGTAAAATTAGAGGGAAAAATCAGGTATTTTGACCCATTCACTATTCTTTTAAAAGAAGGTCCAAGGCAGGTTCTTATATATAAACATGCCATAACAACAGTTATTCCAAAACAGGAGATAGAGTTCGAATACGACCAGCCAGAAGATTAATAACTTGATGATAATAATCATATTGACACAGCTGTCCCTATCCTCTATAATTATCAGTAATAATTATCATTAAAAGGAGGCGAAGCAATGAATATTTTAAAGACGGCAATATTTTCGTTTATGGTAGTTTCAGTATCAGCGATAGCCTCAGATGCAGACTTACTAAATAAGGCAAAAAACTATTTTAAACCTTTACCAAAAGAGATACCTGCCCCTAAAGACAATCCAACAACTCCTGAAAAGGTAGAATTAGGAAAAAAACTGTATTACGATCCAAGACTCTCTCTCAGTGGTGTTATTAGCTGTAATACATGCCACAACCTTGCCACATTTGGAGTTGATGGGGTAGAAACAGCGTTAGGTCATGAGTTTAAAACAGGCGGAAGAAACTCTCCTACAGTGCTGAATGCTGGATTTCACATTGCCCAGTTCTGGGATGGAAGGGCAAAAACACTTGAAGACCAGGCTAAGGGACCAATTCTTGCCCATGTTGAGATGGCAATGCCCAATCCTGAGTTTGTAGTTTTAAAGCTGAAAACTATACCAGGGTATGTTGAAGAGTTCAAAAAAGTGTTTGGAGGAAACGACCCAATCACATATGACAATGTTGCTAAAGCAATTGCTGCATTTGAAAGAACACTTGTTACACCTTCCAGATTTGATAAGTTCCTCAATGGGGACGTGAACGCTCTCACAAAGAAAGAGAAAGAAGGTTTAAGACTGTTCATTGATAAAGGCTGTGCCAGCTGTCATAACGGTGTTGCTGTTGGTGGAGAGATGTTTGCAAAGTTTGGAATAGTGAAACCATATCCAACTCCAGATATGGGTAGATACAAAGTGACCAAAAAAGAGGAAGACAAATATGTGTTTAAGGTTCCATCTCTTAGAAACATAGCAATGACTTATCCTTACTTCCATGACGGTTCTGTGTGGGATTTAAGGGAAGCTGTAAGAATTATGGGAGAAACACAGCTTGGCATAAAACTTTCACATGATGAGATTGATAAGATTGTTGCATTTCTCAAATCCCTTACAGGAAAAATTCCAGAATCTGCAAGAACTATGCCTGTCTTACCTGCATCATCACAGGATACACCAAAACCTAAACTGAAAATTCACGACTGATTGTTGAGCCCCTTCTGGGGCTCCTGTGATAAAATATGATGTATGTTTGAAAAAAGTCTTGAAGTTAAATCTCCTGACCAGCTGAGACAGTTTGCTTCCAGAATATCTTCATGTTTAAGAGGGAATGAAGTTATCCTTCTGACTGGTGATTTAGGCTCAGGTAAAACAACATTTACCAGATTTTTAGTCTCTTCCATTGATTCTGAAGCTGGTGAGGATGTAAACTCTCCAACATTTTCCGTTATGAATGTATATGAGACCGGAAGATTTCCTGTTTTTCATATCGACCTTTATAGGGTAAGACAGTTTGATATATCTGATATTTTAGGTAATGGACTTGTTATTGTAGAGTGGCCAGATGAAAGTATGTACGAGATTGAAAATATCCCTGTAGTAATTGTGGATTTTTTTGTCACAGGGGATATGGAGAGAAAGATAAAAATCAGGTTGAAAAATGCTGACTACATCAGAAGATGTATCAGATAAACGGGGAGCGAAATCTCCCCACATTGTTTATTCTAATATTTCTAATACTGCTCTTTTGTTCTGTTTTCTTGCGACAGCTGCTAAAAGAGTTCTTACTGCTCTTGCTGTTCTTCCCTGTCTTCCAATAACCTTTCCGAGGTCTTCTGGAGCAACTTTTAGCTCAATAACAGTTGTTTTCTCTCCTTCAATCTCTTTTACTTCTACCTTTTCTGGGTGGTCAACAAGTGATTTTGCTACGAACTCAACCAGTTCCTGTAGTTTGCTCATCTGACTTTCCCTCCGTTTTTGGTTTTCAGTTTCTGCTTATTCTGCCTTTGATGTTTGTTCTTCTAGTCCAAACTGTTTTAAAATTTTGAGAGCTCTCTCTGTTGGCTGTGCTCCTTTTGCAAGCCACTCTTTAGCTTTTTCTATATTGATGTTTCCTGTCTTCAATATAGGGTCGTATGTTCCAATGTAATCAATATACTTAGATTCCCTTGGTGCTCTGCTGTCCATAATAACCATTCTGTAAACAGGATGCTTCTTCCTTCCTGCTCTTGAAAGTCTAATCCTTACCAAGTCTTTACTACCTCCTATATTTTAAAATGGTAAATTGGGCATATTAAAGGGAAGTTTCATTTTACCAGATTTTTTCATTTTTTTCATCATTTTTTTCATCTCTTTGTACTGTTTCAGAAGTCTGTTTACATCTACTACTGTTGTTCCACTTCCCCTTGCTATTCTCCTTTTTCTACTTCCGTTTATTATGTGGGGATTTGCCCTTTCTTCTGGAGTCATTGAGTTTATTATTGCTTCTATCTTTATGAACTGTTTCTCATCAACTTTTAAGTCTTTTATTTTGGAACCTATACCCGGTATCATCTTCAGGATGTTTTCTAACGGACCTAAATTTCTTATCATCTGAAGCTGCTCTTTCAGGTCATCAAGGGTAAACTCTGCATTCATCACCCTTTTTGCCATCTCCTGGGCTTTTTCTTCGTCAATGGCAGCCTGCATCTTTTCCATCAATGTCTGTATGTCTCCAAGCCCTAATATTCTCTGGGCTATTCTGTCTGGATGGAACTGCTCAAAATCCTCTATCTTTTCGCCAATACCTATAAACTTTATTGGAACCCCTATAACTTTTCTTACAGAAAGGGCTATACCACCCTTTGCGTGCTCCATCTAACTTTGTAAGGATAACTCCTGTTAGCCCAACTCTTTTATGAAATTCCTCTGCTGTGTTTATAGCGTCCTGTCCCTGCATTGCATCTGCAACGTACAGCACTTCAGCAGGATTAACTTTTTCTTTTATTTTTACAAGTTCTTCCATAAGCTGTTCATCTATGTGAAGTCTGCCGGCTGTGTCTAATATGATGTGGGAAAGCCCTGCGTCTCTTGCCTTCTGAATAACCTTTTCTGTTAGCTTAACTGCATCTTTTTCCTCTTCATCTATGAAGCAAGGGACATCTATCGTTTGTGCCAGAGTGCAGAGCTGTTTTCCTGCAGCAGGCCTTCTAACGTCTGTAGATACAACTCCAACGGCATAGCCTTTGGATTTTAACCATTTTGCTAACTTACCAGCTGTTGTTGTCTTACCTGTTCCCTGAAGTCCTACAAGCATAATAACTGTTGGTGGTTTCTCAGAGCGGTTCAGAGGAGCTTCTTCACCTAATATATTCAGGAGCTCATCGTATATCAGTTTTATTACTGTTTCCCCAGCAGAAAGACCTTTTATAAGCTCCTGGCCGACTAATTTCTGTTTAACATCATTTAAAAACTGTTTTACTACCTCAATGTTAACGTCAGCCTCTAATAAAGCCCTTCTTATGTCCTTCAGGGCTTCTTCTATGGTTTTTTCATCAAGTCTTTTAGCTTTTTTTAACCTTTCAACAACACTGCTGAATTTTTCTGTCAACAGTTCAAACAACTTCAACACCTCATTTTTATTTTTTGATTTAAAATAAATATTATCACAAATGTTAAAGGATTTACGGTGAATAAAAGTTATCTTAAATTGCTGAAGTTTCAAGCTACATTTTTTCTGTTGATGCTTTTTTTTCATCCTTCTTCAGGGGGAGAAACTGTGATTAAAAATATCCTGAGTAATGGTGTTACAGTAATCTTTAAAGAGACAGAAGGTGAAGGAATTATCGCAGGAGCTGTGTTCATTAAAGGTGGTTCTTTTGAAGACCCTGAAGGGAAAAAGGGATTAACTAACCTTACCTTTTCGCTTCTGCTTAAAGGTTCAAAAAATTTTTCTGCGTATGAGATTAACAGAGTATTTGAAGATAGTGGTGGATACATATCTACTTCTGTAGGAGAAGAATATTCTACAATTGAGTTTGCCCTCAGGACAGAAGACTTTGAAAAGGGGATGGAAGTTATAAAAGATATGATATTTAATCCTCTATTTCCTGAGGATAAATTGGAGATGGAGAAAATAAATGTAATAGCCCAGATAAAGGCAAAAAGAGAAGAAGGATTTTCTTATGCATTTGACCAGCTGAGAAAAGAGATGTACGGAGGAACACCTTATCAGTACTCTCCTCTTGGAACAGAAGAAGATGTAATCTCAATAACTGTAGATGAGGTGAAAAAGCGGTGGAAAAAACTGATGGAAGGGGGAAGGTTTGTTGTTGCATTAGTTGGAGATATGCCCTATAAAGATGTTGAAGGTTATGTAAAGGATGTTTTTGGAAGTATAAAAAGAGCTGATTACAGATTTCCCGTTTACAAGTATGAGATTAAAGGAAAAAGGTGTAAGACGGTAAAAAGGGAAGGTGCCCAGTCAACAATACTGGTTGCATACGATGCTCCAGATGCAGCCTCAAAGGATTACTTCAGCATGAAGGTTCTGAACGGAATATTAGGCAGTGGATTTACCTCAAGGCTATTTCAGGAGCTCAGAGAAAAAAGGGGGCTTGCCTATGCAGTAGGTTCATTTTTCCCTACCAGAGTAAATATGGGAAGATTTATAGCTTACATAGGAACAGCTCCAGAAAAAACAGAAGAATCTGTCAAAGGTATTGTTAAAGTGATAAAGAGTGTTGAAAAGGGTGTATCTGATGAAGAAGTAAAAACTGCAAAAGAGAAAATAATTGGGCATTTCCTCTTAGAACATCAAACAAGGGCAAAACAGGCATGGTATTTAGGCTGGTTTGAGACAATAGGCTTAGGTTATCAGATGGACAGTTTATATCCAGATAAGATTAATAAAGTATCCAGGCAGGATATATACAGGGTGTGGAAGAAATACATACCAAAAGGTTATAGGTGTATAGTAGTAAGACCGTAGGAGGATATATATGCTCTGGTTTACAGAACACTGGACTGAAAATGTTGGACTTACAGTAAGGGCAACAGAAGTTAAAAGGATAAAATCAAAGTATCAGGAAATTCTGGTTTTAGATACACCAGGAATTTGGTAAGATGCTTATTCTTGATGGTCTGGTTCAGACAACAGAAAGAGACGAGTTTATCTACCACGAGATGCTTGCCCATCCTGCAATGCTGATGCATAAAAAACCTGAAAGGGTCTTGGTGATTGGCGGAGGTGATGGAGGAACAGTGAGAGAAGCTTTAAAACACGAAACAGTAAAAGAGGTTCATCTGTGCGAAATAGATGAAGAAGTTGTTATCGTTTCTGAGAAATATTTCCCCTCTATTGCAGAGAAATTAAAAGACCCTAAAGTGGAGATATTTATTGAAGATGGAAACAGGTTTTTAGAGGAAAGAAAAAATTATTATGATGTGATAATTATGGACTCTTCAGATCCTGTAGGTGCTTCGGAGGTGCTGTTTAGTGAGCAGTTTTATCAAAAGGTTAAACAGTCGTTAAGAGAAGGTGGAATAATGGTGGCTCAGACAGAATCCCCTATTCTTCAGGAAAATTATTTTAAAAATGCTTATACAGAAATAACTAAAGTGTTCAGACATGTTGGAGTTTACCTTGCATACATTCCTACATATCCTTCAGGAATGTGGAGTTTTACAATAGCCTCTGATTATGTGGATGTGCTCTCCTGTCAGATGGATAAAAACCGTATGAACAGTTTGGAAACTAAATACTTCTGTGATAAAATATTTGATTGTCTTTTTGTACTTCCAAAGTTTATTCAGGATATGTTAAAAAAACCTTAGAAGGAGGTAAACAGTTGGCAGAAGTTTTAGAAAAAGTTGCTAAGGAAGCGACAGAAAAAACAAACATAAGGCTTATTCCAAGGAATGTTGAAAGGGTTCTGGCAGCTTTGCAGGTAACCTCTGACTTCTGGAAAATTGTTGACTTTTCAGACCTGCCTGTTCCTGCTGCGTCGGAGATAGTGAGAGGTTTAATATCTGAAGGTTTAGTAAAAGTGGAAAGTGATGAGGTTTTCCTTACAGAAAAAGGAGTTAATCTTATAAATCAGTTGAATATTCCTCCTTATGTTGATTACACCTGTCAGGCATGCGAAGGAAGGGGAATCCCTTTTTATGCAAATAAAGAGTGGTATAGGACATTTGTTGAACTTGCTAAAAACAGGCCAAAAGCTATTCAGGAATATGACCAGGGTTCTGTAACCCCGGAAACAACTATCTCAAGGGTTCTTTTTCTTGATTCAAGGGAGGACCTGAGAAACAGAGATATTTTAGTTATGGGGGCTGAGGACGACCTTACAGGTCTTGCTGTTGCCCTTACAGGTCTTCCAAGAAGGGTATTGATATTAGACATAGACGAAAGGGCTATTGATTTTGACAACAGAATATTTAAAGAGCTTGGAATAGACAATGCAGAAGCCATAAGATTTGACCTGCGAAATCCATTTCCGCAGGAATGGATAGGAACTTTTGATGTGTTTATCACTGACCCACCAGAGACTGTAAAAGCCTTTAAAGCATTTATTGCTAGAGGAATAGCTTCTTTAAAAGGGGAAGGCTCTGCAGGATACTTTGGTCTTACTCTGAGAGATTCATCCCTTAACAGATGGCAGAAGTTTCAGAAGGCACTATTGAACGATTACGGAATGGTTATTACAGACATTGTTCAGGACTTTAATGCATACATGAACTGGGAATATCCATGGAGAAACTAGAGCTCAGAAGATAGCACCTGTAAATAAAGGACCTTCAGACATATGGTACAGGTCTGCATGGTATAGAATTGAAGCAATGCCCGGATTTAAAGGTGAAAATATCCAGATAAAAGATGAAGTGTTCAGAGAACTTTATTTAGACGAGGAAGGCTCAACAACATAGCTTAAAAGGGGGATATCCCCCTTTTTCTGAGCAAAATCAACAGTGAACACAAATATAATCTTTATCATACACATTTATCAAACACTGTTTGATTTTTTATATAAATCAATTATAATTATCTGTCTAAAAATAAATTCAGGAGAGGTGAAAGATGGGCTTTATAGAAGAATATAGAAAACATGTTGAGGAAAGGGCTAAACTTGGTATTCCGCCGCTTCCACTTAATGCAAAACAGGTTGAACAGCTTGTTGAACTCCTCCAGCAGGTTCCTATTGTTGAGGAAAAGTTTTTAATGGATTTATTCCTGAACAGAGTTCCTCCAGGGGTTGATGACGCAGCATTTGTGAAGGCCAAATTCCTGGCAGACATTATTGAAGGTAAGAAAAAGTCCTTAGCAATAACTCCTGTTCATGCTGTTGAGATACTGGGAACAATGCTGGGAGGTTACAATGTTGAACCTCTTATAAAGGCACTTTCCCACAAAGATGAAGAGATAGCAAAAGCAGCAGCGAAAGCTCTTAAAAACATACTCCTTGTTTACGACTACTTTAACGATGTGGTTGAGCTGGCAAAATCTGGAAATAAACACGCACAGGAAGTTTTAGAAAGCTGGGCAAATGCAGAATGGTTTTATCAAAGGAGCCTCTGCCAGAGAAAATAACAGTTACAGTGTTTAAAGTTCCCGGAGAAACAAACACAGATGATCTTTCTCCTGCAAGGGAGGCGTCAACAAGAAGTGATATTCCACTCCATGCCCTCTCTATGCTTCAGGCTAAAATGCCTGATGCTATTCAGAAAATACAGGAGCTTAAGAAAAAAGGACATCCTGTTGCATTTGTTGGTGATGTTGTTGGAACAGGTTCTTCAAGAAAGTCTGCAACAAACTCCCTTATGTGGTGGATTGGCGAAGACATTCCATACGTTCCAAACAAAAGGAGAGGCGGTGTTGTAATAGGTGGAGTTATAGCTCCTATATTCTTCAATACCTGGGAGGATTCTGGAGGCCTTCCAGTTATTGCTGACGTTTCAAAACTTGAAACAGGTGATGTTATAGATATCTATCCTTACGAAGGCAAGATTGTTAAAAACGGTGAGGTTGTTGCCACATTTGAGCTGAAGCCTAACACACTGCCAGATGAGGTAAGGGCTGGCGGTAGAATTCCTCTGATAATAGGAAGAAACCTGACAAGAAAGGCAAGAGAAGCCCTTGGAATGCCTGAGGAGCAGATATTCATCAGACCTGAGCAGCCTCCAGAGAAGGAAGGAGTGGGGTATACCCTTGCCCAGAAGATGGTTGGAAGAGCATGTGGAATGGAAGGTGTCAGACCAGGAATGTATGTTGAGCCACAGGTTTTGACAGTCGGTTCACAGGATACTACAGGAGCAATGACAAGGGATGAGATAAAAGAGCTTGCTGCCCTTTCCTTTGGAGCAGACCTTGTTATGCAGTCCTTCTGTCATACTGCTGCATATCCAAAACCAGCAGATGTTAAACTTCAGCTGACCCTTCCTCAGTTTATTATAAAAAGAGGCGGTGTATCCCTCAGACCAGGAGATGGTGTGATCCACTCCTGGCTTAACAGAATGGTTCTTCCTGACACAGTAGGAACTGGAGCTGACTCCCACACAAGATTTCCTATTGGTATATCTTTTCCTGCTGGTTCAGGACTTGTAGCATTTGCTGCAGTAACAGGAACTATGCCTCTGAATATGCCTGAATCTGTTCTCGTCAGATTTTAAAGGTGAGATACAGCCAGGTATAACTGTTAGGGACCTTGTTAATGCCATTCCTTACTATGCAATAAAACAGGGGCTTTTAACAGTAGAAAAACAGGGTAA
This sequence comes from Persephonella sp., assembly GCA_030949555.1. Lineage (GTDB taxonomy): Bacteria > Aquificota > Aquificia > Aquificales > Hydrogenothermaceae > Persephonella_A. The sequence goes on from JAUZSJ010000055.1 coordinate 12,518, forward strand.
GAAAAACATATTCGCAGGAAGAATATTAGAGATTGAAGGACTGGAAAATCTGAAAGTAGAACAGGCATTTGAACTTTCTGATGCGTCTGCAGAGAGAAGTGCTGCAGCCTGCACAGTAAAACTGAACAAAGAACCTGTTATTGAGTATATCCAGTCAAACATAAAACTCCTTGAAAAGATGGTAGAAGCTGGATACCAGGATGCAAGAACCCTCCAGAGAAGAATTGATAAAATGAAAGCATGGCTTGACAATCCTGAGCTTCTTGAAGCTGATGAAAATGCCGAGTATGCAGCAGTTATAGAGATAGACCTGAATGAGATTAAAGAACCTATACTTGCGTGTCCAAATGACCCTGATGATGTTGCAACCCTCTCTGAGGTCTTAGCTGACGACAGGAGACCTAAAAATATTGATGAGGTGTTTGTAGGCTCCTGTATGACAAATATAGGTCATTTCAGAGCTGTTGGTGAGATACTCAGAGGTGAAGGACAGATACCAACAAGACTGTGGATTGTTCCTCCAACAAAGATGGACGAAAGGAGACTGATAGAGGAAGGTTATTACAACATATACGGTGTAGCCGGTGCAAGAACAGAGGTTCCTGGATGCTCACTATGTATGGGTAATCAGGCAAGGGTCAGAGATGGTGCTATCGTGATGTCCACATCAACAAGAAACTTTGACAACAGAATGGGTAAAGATGCAAAGGTTTATTTAGGCTCCGCAGAAATTTCAGCAATATGTGCAATACTTGGAAGACTGCCTACTGTTGAGGAGTATCACAGATACATGGAAGAGAAGATAGCAGGTAAAGAAGAGCAGATTTACAGATTTCTCAACTTCCACGAACTTCCAAAGGAAGAGTTAGACATTTTAATTGCTGACGCAGTCTATACATTCTGATAAACGGCGGGCTTTAAGCCCGCTTTTATATAATTTTGGGAACTTTTCCTAATTTGTTTAGCCTGTAATAAACGCCCCATGCTTTTTTCATCCAGTGTCCAACAACAGGCAGAGGCAAAAGCATAGCTCTGCTGTCACTTCTGTATGCTAAAGCTCCTCCATTTCCTGTATCCATAAGACACATAATGTTTATATGGTCTGTGTAAGTTTCTAACTGACCAGATTTTCAAACCTTCTTTGACTGCTATGTTGTGTGCTAGCAGCTCTTCCCATAACCTCAGCAAGGTGTCCCTGTTTTGCTCTCCATGAAGGACCTTCTTGATGGAACAGCTGTCTCCAACTCCATAGATGTTGTCAATTCCAACTGCCTGGCAAGTTGACTCTATTTTCAAAAATCCTGCTTCTGTTTTTGGAAGGTCTGAATTTTTTACAGCAGGATGTCCGTCTCCTGCAGGAGTAAACAAGGTCAAGATCTCAGACTGATAACATGCCATTCCTCTTCAAGCATAACGCCATCTTCCCTGAACTCTTTTATCTTTTTACCTGTGATTTTGTTTATGTTCATACTTTTGAACATCATATCCATCATTTTTAAAGCCTTTTCTCCTAATCTTGCTCCCGGCTTTTCCATAGGAGCAAAGAATGTCAGCTCGAATCTGTCCCTTATACCTCTCTTTTTCAGATAGTTATGGACGTTAAACATCATCTCAAACACAGGACCACCCCTAACAGCTTCAGGGGCTTTCGGGTTTCCTCCAAAACCAAAGGCAATCCTTCCTTCCCCTCTCTTGATAAGACTGGCCAATCTCTCTTTTATCTGGATTATCTCTTCAGGAGAGCCGCATACAGACAGAGTATGCTCAATACCTTTATGCTTCAGCTTCTGCTGGCCAAGAGCTACCACAAGATAATCAAAATCTTTTATCTCTTCTCCATTTTCTAATGAAACAGTGTTGGCGGTAATTCTTTTAACTTTTCCTTTTCTGAAGGAAAATCCTCTCCTCTCTGCTATCTCTTTCAGACTGATTTTGACATTCTCAGGTTTTGCTTCTCCTGTAGGTATCCATATGGATATAGGGTAGGACAAACAGATAATCCCTATCTGATACCAGCTCAACATCAAAGCCTTCTTTTGCAAGGGATATGGCAGCTTCAGTGCCTCCAAAACCACCTCCCAACACCAGTATTCTTTCTTTTCACTACATTCCCCTCATAACATATATTAATATTCGCTGTGTTGCAAGCTTATATATTCTATTAAACAGAATAGTGATAGAAAATTTGTTTTCCACAGTTTCCACTTTTATTCTAAGTCCCAGTTCCTCAGACAGCTTTTTAACAATGGAAAGACCCAGTCCTAAACCCCTCTGTGATTCTTTGTAGTATCTTTCAAACAGTTTTGAAGGATTTTTAATAGTTCTGGAACTGTTTACTATCTTGATGTGATCCTCCTGTTAAATACACACTAACCCAACCGTTTTTGATGTTGTGTTTAAATGCATTGGATAAAATGTTTGAAATAATTCTTCTAAAAGCAGTTCTGTCTGTTTTTATATGAACATCATTTAAATATGTTTTTACTCTGATGTCTGGAAATAGATTTTTCATCTGCTTTATCTCTTCTTCCACTATTTCTTTTATATTTATATCTGCTATGTTTTTCTGTACTTCTCTGTTTAATAAATACAGATTTTCATTTATGGAGTTTAGTTTTGAGATGGCAGATTCAAGCATTTTTATCTCTTCATCTTCAGGATGTTTCATTTTAAGCATTTTCAGATTTATGAGTATAGATGATATGGGAGTATTTATGTCGTGGGTAATATCCTGAATAAACTCGTTTATTATTCTTAATGATTTTCGCAGGGGATTGATAGAATAGACAGAAAAAATAAAGGAAAGAAATAAAATAAGAACAGTTAAAATAGAAAAAACTGTTAAAATCTCTCTCAACAATCTCTTTTTCTGTTTTTTATACTTTTCTTCAGGATAGACAATTTTTAAGATATCTTCTTCCATGAATGGTATAGGAATGTATATGTATAACCTGTCTCCATCTTCATATAACTGGTAAAAATTAACATTTTTTGAGTATGGAGATAGCTCGACTCTGTAATCATCCCCTTTCAGCACATAGCTGTAATTTTTCATTTTCAGGAATATTTCATTTTTTAGTTCTGATATCTGATTTATGTAATATAGTCCTGTTATGATGACAAAAAGTGTTTCCATAGAGAGAAAAAAAAGTAAAAAAGATTTTACAAATGATTCTTTTTCGTATTTTGTGTAGCTGAACAGTTTTTTAATCGATAACATATCCTATTCCACGAACAGCCTTAATCTCAATTCCTGTTTTTTTCTTTATTTTGTTTAACATGACTCTTAAGGCTGTTGGAGAAGGGCTGTACATAAGGTCATACAGTGTTTCTTTAGGTACTACTCTGCCCCTATTTTCAATCAGTTTTAACAGTATTTCTTTCTGAACTTCTCCCAGCTGAATCTCTTCGCCATTTTTAAAGAATCTGCCGTTTTTAAATGTGATATTTCCGGTACTTTAGTGTATCCTCTCTTTTTTCTTCAGCCTTCCCTTTATCCTGATGAGTAGTTCTTCAGGGTCAAAAGGTTTTTTGATGTAATCTTCTGCTCCTACTTCAAATCCCTTTGCAATAGTTTTTATGTCTTTCAGAGCACTTATGAAAATTGCAGGTGTTTCATCTTCTGATAATTTCAGAGCTTCTAACAGGTCTATTCCATTACCGTCACCTAAGTTTATATCTATCAGGTATATATCATATCTGTTATCAAGTGTGTTAAATGCTCCCTCTTCGTAAGAGGGAGCAATATCCACTTTGAAACCGTTAATTTCCAAAATTTTGGTAAGACTTTTTGCAAGAATATGGATCATCCCCCTAGCATGAGGGACTTTTCCATTCAAAACTTTACCCCCATCAGTTTCATAGATATATAATGGTCAACGAGCTTTATCATTTAGACCATAGCTGTAATTTAGTGTTGTGTAGTATTTTTGTAAAACGGTATATGCCAAAAGAAGGTACAGATAATTGAGCCTCCGCTTTTATCTCGTATCAGCGATAAGCTTGTCGTGCATGGGTTTAGCCACTTTATATCCTGACTCACACTACAGAAACTTCCGTAAGTAATTTAGCTGCCTCCACTTTGTCACCCTCCTCTGAACACATATCCATAGTAGAAAAATGCGTCACAAATTTCCTGTTTATCAAGTAGTCCAGTGTTAACGAAGGTATATGCAATCTACATTTCCTGTACCAAAATTGTCAGATGTCTGTAGGCAGCTTCTAATAGGATAGACCAGGATTGGATAAAGCTTTCTTCCAGTAAAATGAATAACTTCCAAACATGAGATGTGTAACTCCCTAATCCGCTTTTGTTTCCTTGATGGAGAACTCGTCGATTTGTACTTTATATTTGTGTGTGAGAAAGTAGGCAAATCTCTTGTCAGTAATAACCAAATGTGACATTTGTTTCAGTGTGTTGTTAAAAACGACTGTCTCTGCATGGGCAAGGCCAATCTCAGTAGAGAAATTCCCTCTTTTTAAGTGGACATCCGTATTTATCCACTTTTACAAAAAGAGGGGGTGCGGGGGACACCTGTCCACGCGTTCGTCCTCCACCCCATCAAGGTCTGAGTCAGTAAATGCAAGAGCAGCAGTAAGGGATTACTGCAAGGAACCAATAAAAACTTTTTCATCTTTCCTACCCCCTGAGAGTTATTTATTAATTAATCGTCTCTTTCTTTCTTTTTCTATTGTTCTTTTCATATATGTCTGAGCTGTTCATCCATGGTGACCTTCTGTAACTGCCCATCCTGTCTTCTGCTTTTGCAACTTAGATGTTCTGTTTTCTGTAATCCCTATAAGATTTTTTTCGTACATTTCTTCGTGGCTTTGTAATGCTCTTCATACCTTCATGATGTTCTCTGTCTTCGTAATATTTGTCGTGTTCATGCTCGTCCATATATTCATGGTGATGTTCATAGTGTTCGTGTTCACCCATCAGTTCCTGCTAATTTTTCAATAACTTCTTTCTCTGATACCGGTTCATTTCTCTCAAAGCATCCTTTAGTTTGTTCATAT
>JAUZSJ010000056.1 GCA_030949555.1 Persephonella sp.
AAAAGTTAGATGCAAAAAAGATAATATTTGTTCCAGACCAGTTTTAGGTTCATACATAGCAAAACAGGTTCCAGAAAAGGAGTTTATACTGTGGAAAGGCTTCTGTCCACCTCACTTTAACCTTACACCAGACCAGCTCCTTGCCTTAAAAGAAAGGTATCCAGATGCAAAAATAGCTGTTCACCCTGAGTGCAACACAGAAACAGTAAAAATTGCTGATTTTGTCGGAAGTACATCACAGATTATAGAGTATGCAACAACCTGTGAATCAAAAAATGTGATTATTGGAACAGAAGTTGGTCTGAAACACTGGTTAGAAAAAATTAATCCAGAAAAAAACTACATATTCCCTCTAAATGCTGATTACTGTGGAACTGTTCACTGCTGTGATATGAAGAAGAATACACTGGACAAAATAGCAGATGTTTTAGAACATGAAATAAATGAGATTACTCTTCCTGAAGATATTATTGAGAAGGCCAGAAAACCCCTCGATGTTATGCTTTCAATAGTCTGATAATACGGAGGTGAAGGAGGAAGCCGCTGAAAAGGAAAGGAGGGAAGGGCACTTTTTAATATTTTTTTACTGTTGGGTCTATGTAAGTCGCTCCATATGAGTATTCCCCTTCCAAATATTTTAACATTTGTATACCCGTGTCTATGTCAGAGAGTAGCCTGAAGACTTCTGTTTCCGCTCCTGCAAATGACATAAACAGGTTTATCTTTAGGCAGCTTTCCAATAATAGATGGTAATTTCATCAGGGGAACAAGCATCGCTTCTTTTTCTCTGATTCTTGAAAATGCATACTCCTGAGGTTCTCTCACATCAAGGAGTATAAAGTCTTCATTGTTATCTATCTTTTCTTTAAGCTCCTGCACAGATATGTGTATTTTCTGATATGTATCCCTGTCTAAAAACAACCTTATTTCTCCGTTAGATTATTTATAAAGTTTTATATGATATACCTAATAAAGTTAGCACTTTCTAACCGAAGTTTATAATTGGAAATATCAATAGCTCTCTTTACGTTATCAATGATGATTGATATCATCGTAATCGTTGTATATTTTAGTTATTATCCAGAATAAAAAGGAGCAGGAGATGTTTGAAATAAAACAGAGAGAGATTATAAAGGTTCCAGATAGAGTTAAAAGAGCATTGAAAGAGATATTAGGGGAACAGAACTGTCTTGATGACAGTATGAACAGACTTCTTTACTCCTACGATGCAACACGGATAAAGATGCTCCCAGAACTTGTTGCTATACCTGAAAATCAGGAGCAGGTTCAGAAGGTAGTTCAGATATGTTATGAGGAAGATGTTCCTGTAACCCCAAGGGGGGCTGGTTCTGGTTATACAGGAGGGGCACTTCCTGTTAAAGGGGGTGTGGTTGTATCCTTTGAAAAGATGGACAGGACATTACGAGATGGGACGAAGACAATGCAGTTGCAAGGGTTCAGCCGGGGGTTATCACATACAGACTTCAGAAAGCTGCTGAAAAGGCTGGACTGTTTTATCCTCCAGACCCAGCCAGCTACAAATACTGCACAATTGGAGGAAATGTTGCTGAGAACGCAGGAGTAATCCCAGATGCGTTAAGTACGGGGTTACAAGGGAATATATAATGGAGTTAAACACTGTTATACATACATGTGAGAGATAATACATACAGGAAAACCTACCCTTAAAGATGTGGCAGGATACGACCTTACAAGGCTGTTTATAGGGAGTGGAGGGACGCTGGGACTGTTTACAGAAATAACAGTGAAACTGGTACCTAAACCCCAGTCTGCAAAAACAGCAATGGGCAATATTCTCTGACATAGCGTCAGTTGGTAAAACTGTGAAAGATATATTTAAATCAGGGATACAGCCTTCGGCTCTTGAATTTATGGATAAGTTGGCTATCAATGCTGTGGAAGACTTTGGACATTTTGGACTTCCAAGGGATGCAGAAGTTCTGCTTCTTATAGAGGTTGACGGTCACCCAGTTGCCCTTGATGAGGAGATTACAGAGGTTGCGAGGATATGTGAAAAAAATGGAGCAAAGGTCAGCATAGCGAGAAATCAGAGGGAAGCTGAAAAGCTGTGGGAGGCAAGGAGGGCTCTATCTCCTGCAGTTTCAAAACTTGGTAGAGTAAAGATTAATGAAGACATTGTTTTTCCACGGAGTTATCTCCCAGAAGCACTGCCTAAACTGAGGGAAATAGGAAGGAAGTATAACCTGAAAATGGTAAACTTTGGGCATATTGGAGATGGAAATGTCCATGCAAACTTTATGATTGACGGCAGAGATGAGGATGAACTGAAAAGAACAGAAAAGGCTGTTGAGGAAGTTTTTGAACTTGCCCTCTCTTATGGAGGTTCTATAACAGGAGAGCACGGGGTTGGAATAACAAAAGCTCCTTTTATGAAAAAACAGTTGCAGACCTGTAGAGATGGAGATAATGAAGGGTATAAAAAGGGTTTTTTGACCCAAAAAATCTTATAAATCCCGGTAAGATGGATATTGGTTAGTATTTGTGATATATTATTTATTTTGTTAATCAAAAGTGGAGGAAGAAAATGGCAGTCTGTCAGATATGCGGTAAAAAAACAGCTCACGGTAACAGGGTTGCCCACTCTGCAACAACATCAAAAAGGGTATGGAAACCTAACCTCCAGAGGGTAAAAGCAGTTATGCCTGACGGTTCAACAAAGAGAATATATGTATGTGCAAAATGTCTGAAGGCAGGCAAGGTGAAGAAAGCAGTCAGATAGGAGCCATTCCTGTCTGACTCCTTGTAATGCCTTTTTTCTCTCCTTATTTTTATAATAAAAACGAGGCACTGATGAAACTCCTTTCAAAAGAGGAGATATTCCCATTTTTAAAAAATCTCTTCTCTCAGGCACAAAAAAGTATAAAAATATCTTCTCCATGGATTAAATCTGAAGTCTTTGAAAAGCTTCTTCCTCAGAAAAATGTAAATTTAGAGGTTATTTTAAGGGATTCTGAGATTGAAGACCTTTTGATAACAGACATTGATGTGCTTAGCATAATTCAGCAGTTAAAGGGAAAAATACTCCTCAACCCAGACGTCCACTCAAAGTTTGTTATTGTAGACGATAAAAAAGCAGTTGTAGGCTCTGCCAATATCACAAAGTCAGGGCTTTATCAGAACAGAAATATTGAAACTGCTGTCTTTATAGAGGATGAAAAGGAAATACAGAAACTGATTTCCCAGTTTGAAAGTATAAAGGAAAAATCTGTAAATCTGTCTGAAAATATTGTTGGCATTGTTCTGAACTCTGTAAGCTCAATAACAGCCGAAATTTTACTTTTTCAGGAGATACCCCAGCAGACATACCTGAAGATTCCTGTAGAGGATTCAGGTTTTCTTCTTGGAAGAGTTTCTGTCATAAAAGATATAAATAGCTCTTTGTTTTCAACATTTCTAAGCACAGTTGAAAGGTCTTTTTTTTCAGAAACAGAGAAGCTGAAGATAATACTGACAGAGAAAGACCCCCTGTATAAAAAGGCTTTAACTCTCTCTTATCTTAACGAGAAAGGAAACAGCATAAAGGTGGGGCAGTTAGAGATATTAGTTTACTTTAATCCTGAAGCATCCAATAAGGAAAGTGTACTGAAAACACCAATGGTTCCGCCTCCTGCCGGAGCCCTTGTATATTCACTTAAAACAGAAAAAGAGATACAGAACATAATGAAAATAAACCACGCAGGATATCCGATGGGAGAGCCTGTTCTTTTCGGGAAACTGTTCAACACAAATATAGATGCATACATAGACCTTGAGAAGATTTACAGTATGCATATGGCTGTTTTAGGAACCACCGGCTCAGGAAAGACAACATTTGTGAGAAGGGTTATGGAAAACCTTAAGGCAAAGGATGTGAAAATTTACATATTTGACCTGTATGACGAGTATAAAAGGTCTGTTTCTAAGTGTTTTAAACTGACATTTCCCCCACTGCTGTTTCCTGTAAGCTTTGACAACATAAAAGAGCTGTTTAAACAGTACGGTATATTTTTTCAGGAAAAGTCTTCAGAGGAGAGAAGAGTAGCGTCCTATTTCAGAAGAAATCTGAAACCTGATATTGAAATAATAGGATTTAACAAAAAATCCCTTGAAGATATGCTGATTGAATCTATCAGTCTTACAGATTTGAAAGGTGAACTGAGGGAGGAACTGCTAACATTTCTTGACATGCTGAAGAAGGATTATACTGAAGATGCACTGAAGAAACATCCAGAAGTTGTGGAAGACATAAAGAGAAGTTTTAAATCAAGGGAAAATACTGTTATATACGATTTCCACAGGATTGAAGACCCTGTAACGAGAGTAAATATTGCTGGCATCTTGATGAAAGAGATTTTTAGAATTTCAAAATCAAAGGAGGGAAAAAGAGTTATAGTTCTGGAAGAAGCGCAGAATTTTGCTCCAGAAAAAGGTTTTGGCGAAATCCCGTCAGGTTCTTCTAACATTGCCTATGTCATGGCAAGAAAGATAGCCACAGAAGGCAGGAAATTTAACCTGGGGTTGATAGCAATAACTCAGAGACCTGCAAACATCAGCAAGTATGTCCTCTCGCAGCTTAACACTCAGGCAGTTTTTAAGCTAATTAACAGAAACGACCTTGAGGCTGTTTCTGTTTTCTTTGAGTACTCAAAGGAAGACATATTTAATATTCTTCCTTTTCTAAAGCCTGGAAATGGTTTTATAACAGGACTGGCTGTTCCCTTTGGAATACTTACAGAGATAGAGCTGGGATAACTGGAAAACCTGATTTTCAGAAATAAATTATCCACAAAAGAGAAAGGTGAGGACAATGAAATTTGTAGACAAGGCGAAAATCTTTGTAAAAGGTGGAGATGGTGGAAATGGTGTTGTTGCATTCAGGAGGGAGAAGTTTGTTCCTATGGGAGGTCCTGCAGGAGGAAATGGTGGAAAAGGTGGAGATGTTGTTCTGATTGCAGATAGCAGGGTAAGAACCCTTTTAGACTTTAAACACAAAATACATTTCAAAGCAGAAAAAGGACAGCACGGTTCTGGAAACAACAAACACGGCAGGAAAGGAGAAGACCTTATCATAAAAGTTCCTGTTGGAACAGTTGTTACTGACGCTGAAACAGGACAAATCATAGCAGACCTTAAAAAAGAAGGCCAGAAAGTTGTAGTAGCAAAAGGGGGAAAAGGGGGAAAAGGTAATACTTCATTTAAAACATCAACAAATCAGACACCAGATTATGCAGAGGAAGGGGAAAAAGGAGAGGAAAGGTGGATAGAATTAGAGCTTAAACTGATTGCCGATATTGGTATTGTAGGATTTCCCAATGCAGGAAAATCAACACTGATTTCTGTTCTTTCAAATGCAAAACCAAAGATTGCAGACTACCTCTTTACAACCCTCGCTCCAGTTTTAGGGGTTATGAAGGTAGATTACGGAAAGTCCGTAGTTATAGCTGACATTCCAGGACTTATTGAAGGGGCATCACAGGGACAGGGTTTAGGTCATGAATTTCTCAGACATATAGAAAGAACAAAAGCTCTTGTGCACATGATAGACATATCAGACTTTGCAGAAAGGGAACCTGTTGAAGCATTTAACATAATAAATGATGAGATGGAAAAGTATTCACCACAGCTTTTAGAAAAGCCTCAGCTTGTTGTAGGGAACAAGATTGACCTTTTATCTGACAGGAAAAAAATAGAAGGTCTTAAAAAATATTTTGAAGAAAAAGGATTCAGATTTGTTCCAGTATCACTTGTTACCTTAGAAGGAATTGACACACTAAAAAAAGAAATAATATCCTTATATGAAAAAACACAGAAGGACAGCCTGAATGTTAGTAAACAGATTTCCTAACAGGGATTATCCTATCAATGTCTGATAAAATATATAAAAGGACTGAAAGATGCGCCCTGAACTGCTGAAAAAAACATACAGCTTAAAAAATGAGCTGTCCCAGCTTGCCGTTTCTCTAAATGAAGAGATAAAAAAGGAAGAAGTTCTGTCTAAATGGAAAGATTACAGTCCTGCTCCAGTAAATAGATTTGCAGTTGCAGCTGACGGCTCCTTTAATAAAAAGCATTACATTGGTTTTTATCTTTATTCTGTTTCAGGTTATGCTGTTGGGTTAAGAAATGGAAGTACTGTGGTAGAAGAAGTTACAGGAGATATAAATCTGTCAGTTATAAAAAAAACAGAGCTTATTGATCAGTATCTGAGGATGCTGATGTTTCTGTGTGAGATGAAGGCTCTTCTGAAGCTGGCAAAAAGTGAAAAACCTGAAGTATTGTTGATAGATGGAACACTATCAAGTAGATTCATAACAGTTTTCCCAAAAACTGACTGGTTCTGTTCTGAAGAGTTTGAAGGAAAGATTGCTTCTATAGCAGGTGAGTTTATACCTGTCCTGAAGGATACGCTTTTAAGAGAAGATATAGTGGCTTTTTCAGAGGAGATAAAAGAAAAGGTCATGAAAACACTGTTTAAAGAGTTTGGAGAAAAGGGATTAAGAAGGGATATCGTTGAGGCAACACTATCAAAGATTGCATACTTTGAGTATCTCCTTCTTCTCCACAGGCTGTTTTATGGAATGGACTTTAAGCCTGTTGTTATAGGTGTTGCAAAAACATCTCACTCCACAGACATTTTTAAGAAATCCCTCCCAGACATAAGGGTTCTTCATCAGTTTGTGAGAAGCACTGGATACACATCTCCACATACTTATGTGAACCTTGATGAGATAAAATGGGAGTTTTCTCAGGTTTTTGAATTTATTGAGGAGAGTGTGGCGTATCGAGCTGAGAGATGTCAGTATAAGATATTTTTACGGAAAGTACGACAGAGGAAAACAATATCACTCATTGAGTATTACGAAAACCCGGAGCTTGAGGGAATAAGTCCTGAATACATACTGGATATACTTTCCCATTTCTCTGTCTCAGGATATCCATTTCCTCTGAGGAAAGCAGATTATGAAGTGAGAATTACCAGAAGGGATATGGAGATGATAGAAAATCTTTAGGTCTCCAGAATGAAATCCACCGGAGAGAAGGACTTGAATAAAGAGCTTCTAAAATTACAGGTTGCTCTTTTTACAGCTGTAGTCCTCTTTTCTGTATCTTTTTTTACAGGATTTATTCTGTTGTATTCTGAAGGTTCTTCTAAAAGTCTGAAGATTAATGTTAACAGTGGAGACATTCTACAGCTAAAAAAGGTTCCTTACATAGGAGAGAAGACAGCTAAGAAGATTATTAGAATAAGAGAAGAAAAAAATGGTATAAAAAACCTAAATCAGCTAAAGGATGTAAAATACTACAGAAGATTTAAATACTTTCTGAAGGTGGAGTAATGTTGCTGGAAAATATGTCCTATGTTGAAGTTGAAGCATATCTAATAGAGAAGGATATAGTTATTGTTCCTGTAGGTTCCTGTGAACAACACAGTCCTTATGGTATTTTAGGGACTGACTTTATAACAGCAGAAGCTATTGCAAGGGAAGTGGGAAGGAGAATGGATATTGTTGTTGCTCCAACAGTAAACTACGGGATGTCTCAGCATCACATGGGATTTAAAGGAACAGTTACACTGTCTCCAGAGACTATGGTTATGTTCATCAAAGACATAATAAACTCATTTTTAGAGCATGGATTTAAAAGGATAGTTTTTATCAATGGTCATGGAGGAAACATTGAACCTGTAATGACAGCATTTTATCAGATAAAGTTTGAGGGAAAATCAGGACTGTTAGAACTCATATCATGGTTTTTACTCCCAGAAGTTCAGGAGATAGAAAAGGACATATTTGAAGACAAAACGGCTATCACGCCACACCATCAGAAGTTTCGGCTAACAAAATTTCAGGCCTGATGCTTTTGAAACAAACCTGTAGAAAAAAAGAAACTGGTCAGGAACAAAAGTGGTATATATTTTCCTCTTTCTAAAGATGAGTTTAAACAGGTGTATCCAGGACGGTGGATTGAATCAGCTCCATGGCTTGCAAAGGAAAAGTATGGAAACTGATAATGGAGGAGGCTGTAA
>JAUZSJ010000057.1 GCA_030949555.1 Persephonella sp.
AAATTTGGTGGAACGTCTGCTGTGGAAACAGTAGAGAATAAAGAATGTGGCAAGGAGAGTTAAAAAAACTGTTGGAGGTAAGGAAACAGAGAGTTGTTGTAGTTTCCTCTGCAATGGCGGGAGAGACAGACAGACTTTTAGGTCTGACGAGGGAGATATCTTCACGACCTGACCCAAGAGAGCAGGACATGGTTGTTTCTACAGGGGAACAGGTTGCTATTGGATTACTCTCCCTTGCTCTAAAAGAGCTTGGAATTGATGCTGTAAGCCTGACTGGATGGCAGGTTCCCATATATACAGATACAGCTTACACAAAGGCAAGAATAAAGAGAATAGATACACACAGGATAATCTCAGAGCTTGAAAGGGGAAAGGTTGTTGTTGTTGCAGGATTTCAGGGAATAAACGATTATGGGGACATAACAACATTAGGAAGGGGAGGCTCTGATACTACAGCAGTTGCCCTTGCTGCAGCTTTGAAAGCTGATGTATGTGAGATATATACAGATGTTACTGGTGTTTTTACAGCAGACCCCCGTATAGTTGAAAATGCCTGTAAAATACCTGTTATCTCCTACGAGGAGATGATGGAGATGGCATCTTTAGGTTCAAAAGTTATGCAGATAAGGTCTGTTGAGTTTGCTGCAAAATATGGTGTAAAAATACATGTAAAGTCCTCATTTACTGATGAGGATGGAACATGGATAGTGGAGGAAAATGAAGAGATGGAATGGGTGGCAGTAAGAGGAATAAGTCATGAGCTTAAAGAGTCTAAAATAACAGTGGTAAAGGTTCCAGATAAACCGGGAATAGCAGCAAAACTGTTTAAAGCATTAGGTGATAACAATATAGTTGTTGATATGATTGTTCAGAACGTTTCCCATGAAGGTTATACAGACATATCCTTCACAGTAAACAAGGTTGATGCAGACTTTGCTGAAGAGATATCAAGAGAAGTTGCTGAAGAGATTGGAGCATCTGGTGTTGAGAGAAACGACAGAATAGCAAAGTGATATCTGTGGTAGGGCTTGGAATGAAGACCTCATGCAGGAACCGCCGCCAAGATGTTTGAGGTTCATGCCAAAGAAGGGATAAACATATATGCCATATCCACCCCCAGAGATAAAGATATCCTGTCTGATAGATGAGAAATATGCTGAGCTTGCAGTCAGAGCACTGCACGAGGCGTTTATAGAAAATCAGGAAACGATAGTTATAGATTAGGAGAAATATTATGAGAAAGAAAAAGATAGAAGAAAGTCCTTGTTGCAAACAGAGGAGAGGTTGCTACAAGGATAATAAGAGTATGTGAAGAACTCGGGATAAGAACAGTTGCCATATACTCAGAGGCGGACCACAACGGAATATGGGTAAAAAAAGCTGATGAAGCATACATGATATCTGGAGACCCGATAAAAGCATATCTTAATTTCTACAGAATTGTTGACCTTGCAAGACAGACAAAGTGTGATGCCATACATCCGGGGTATGGTTTTCTTTCAGAAAATGCAGATTTTGCAAGATACTGTGAAAAAAGGGGAATAATATTTATTGGACCAAAGCCAGACCATATAGAGCTGTTTGGAGACAAGATAAAAATCAAAAATTGCAATGAGAGAGGTGGGAGTCCCTGTTCTGCCGGGGAACAGACGAGCCGATAACAGATACAAATGAAGCAAAAAAAGTGGCAAAAGAGATAGGTTTTCCAGTGATAATAAAAGCTGCATACGGCGGTGGTGGAAGGGGGATGAGAATTGTTGAAAAGGAGTCTGAATTTGAGGAGCTTTTCAGGTCTGCAACCAGTGAGGCAGAGAAGTTTTTCGGCAGAGGAGATGTATTTATTGAAAAGTATGTAAAAAATCCCCGTCATATAGAAATTCAGATAATGGCTGACAAATACGGGAATGTTATACATCTGGGAGAAAGAGACTGTTCTATACAGAGAAGGCACCAGAAGGTTATAGAGATAGCCCCATCTCCAAGACTGAGTGAAGAGGTCAGAAGAGAGCTGTACAGGGTAGCTGTAAAATCTATGTTTAAACTTGGATACGAAAATGTAGGAACACTGGAGTTTTTAGTGGATGAGAATGACAATTTTTACTTTATAGAGATGAATACAAGACTGCAGGTAGAGCACACTGTTACAGAAACAGTTACAGGTGTTGATATTGTTCAGAGAATGATTCAGATAGCAGAAGGAGCTAAACTCCCATTTCTGCAGGAAGACATAAAGTTTAGAGGTTATGCAATAGAGTTCAGAATAAATGCTGAAGACCCTAAAAAAGGTTTTGCACCATCACCGGGAAGGATAACCTCTTATTATTCCCCTGGGGGTCCTGGTGTGAGAATAGATGCAGCAGTTTATAAAGATTACATAATCCCCCCTTACTACGACTCTATGATTGCAAAGCTAACTGTGTGGGCACTTTCGTGGGAACAGACAGTAAACAGAGCAAAAAGGGCCCTTGAGGAATTTCAGGTTAGGGGAGTCCCAACCAATCTGCCACTCTTAAGACAGATAGTAAGAGACAGGGACTTCCTGGCAGGCAAATTTGATACAGGATATATAGATAAAAAATTACCTAAATTAATACTGAAGCCAGAAGGAGGAGACCCCGAGGATTTAGCAACTGTTATCGCGGCAGCTATAGCAGCATATCACAGATTATAAAAGGAGGTTGTGTGAATGTCTATTATTGTTGATGTTATAGGTAGAGAGGTGTTAGATTCAAGGGGAAATCCTACTGTTGAAGCACAGGTGTTTTTAGAAAGTGGTGCTGTAGCTACAGCTATTGTCCCCAGTGGAGCATCAACAGGAGAAACAGAAGCAGTAGAGTTGAGGGATGGAGATAAAAATAGATTTAAAGGAAAAGGGGTATTAAAGGCTGTTGAAAATATAAACACAAAGATAGCTGATGCTATCATAGGACTGGAATCAACAGAACAGGCGGAAATAGACAGGATTATGATAGAGCTTGACGGCACAGAAAACAAGTCAAACCTTGGAGCAAATGCTATCTTGGCTGTATCTTTAGCAGTTGCAAGAGCGTCAGCTGTAGAGTTGGATACTCCCCTTTACAGGTATATAGGTGGAACAAATGCAAAAACTCTTCCTGTTCCATTAATGAATGTTATCAATGGTGGCGTTCACGCTGATAACAATCTGGACTTTCAGGAATTTATGATTGTTCCTGTTTATGGAAAATCTTTTAAAGAAGCTCTCAGATGTGGTGTAGAGATTTTTCACACATTAAAACAGGTTTTAAAGGATAAGGGACATTCTACAAATGTAGGGGATGAAGGGGGCTTTGCCCCAAACCTCCAGTCAACAAAAGAAGCCCTTGATGTTCTGATGCTTGCAATAGAAAAGGCAGGTTATGAGCCGGGAGAAGATGTTTTACTTGCAATAGATGCTGCATCCTCAGAGTTTTACGACAAGGAGAAAAAAGTTTACAGGTTTGAAGGGGAAGAACTGTCAGCAGATGATATGGTTGTGCTGTATGAAGAGATAGAAGGAACATATCCACTGATTTCCCTTGAAGACGGTATGGCTGAAGACGACATAGAAGGATGGAAAAAGCTGACACAGGCATTAGGGAGCAAAATACAGCTTGTTGGAGACGACCTGTTCACAACGAATCCAGGGCTAATCAAGAAAGGGATTGAAGAAGGAATAGCTAACTCAGTATTGATAAAAACTAAACCAGATAGGTTCTCTGACCGAAACATTAGATGCGATAGAGCTGGCGAAAACGGCAAGTTATACAAATGTTATCTCCCACAGATCAGGGGAGACAGAAGATACATTTATTGCTGACCTTGCTGTTGGAGTAAATGCAGGACAGATAAAAACAGGCTCAGCCTCAAGAACAGACAGAATTGCCAAGTATAATCAGCTGATAAGAATAGAAGAAGAACTGGGAGATAATGCAGTATTTAAAGGGAAAGAGGTTTTTGCAAAGTTTGTCCGATAAACTGAAAGGATTTTTAGGGGTGGACACAGTCCTCCTCTTTTTCTCTATCCTGCTATTTTTTTATTTTGTATTTTACATATTCTTTGGAGAGAGAAACATATTCAGGCTTATTCAGAAAGAACATTACAGAGAAAATCTCAGACAAGAGATTAAACAGTTAACTGAGGAAAACTCACAACTGAGGGACAAAATAAAATATCTTAAATCAGACCTGTTTTTTATTGAGAAAAGAGCCAGAGAAGATCTTGGTCTTGTAAAGGATGGAGAAGAGATTTACATTATCGTTGATAAAGACAAAAAGATAACAAAAAAAGATAAAAGATGGATAGACAGAGTGCTGGAAAAATATCAGGAATTCAGGCTGAGATAGGGTCAAAAAAAACATTTCTTTTTGACCTTGATGGAACATTGATAGATTCTTCTAAAGATATTGCTGTTGCAGTGAACTATGCTCTGGCAGAACTTGGATTTCCTGCTTTGCAGGAGGAAGATATTATAAAACATGTAGGGTATGGCGGTAAGAAGCTGATAGAAGGAGTTTTGAAAACAGATGATAAAATGCTGATAGAAAAAGGTGTAAAACTGTTCAGGGAGTACTACTTTTCCAATCCAGCTGTTTATACTACCCTGTATCCATATGTTTACGAAACGCTGGAATTACTGAAAAGGGAAAATAAAAAGATAGCAGTAGTAACAAACAAGTATCAGGACATATCAGAGCTGATTATACAGAAGACAGGCATAGCCCATTTAGTTGATGTGATTGTTGGCGGTGATACTACAACTTCCAAAAAACCAGATAAAGAGCCTGTTATTTTTGCGTTAAGAAAACTCAGCTCCTCTCCAGAGAGGGCAGTTATGATTGGTGACAGTGAGGCTGACATTCAGGCAGGTAAAAGTGCTGGCACAAAAACTGTTTTAGTAACTTACGGTTTTGGGAAGGTAGAAAAAGCCTTGAAATTCAAACCAGATTACGTAATACACAGTTTGGGAGAAATTGTATGGTAGCTTTTTCAATGTCTTTTTATTTGTGGCTGTTAATGTTTTTGCCGGGACGTTAGCTATAAAAAATCCTCCTCAAAATGGTTATCTTATTGAAGGAAAAAGTTACACAATCAGATGGGAAGGAGACCTGAAAGGGAAAGTGTGTATTACTGTTTTGGCTGGTGGTAAGGATAGAGGAATTATCAATAACTGTGAAACAGATGCTGATGAAGGAAGGTTCGTATGGACAATTCCGTCAGATTTTGTGACAGGGTTTGGTATCTGGGAAAACAACAGGGTTCGGGTAGGTATTTTTGAGAAGGGTTATCCTGACAAAATTTTCTACAGCGGATATTTTACTGTTGCAGGGTTTGAAAAGATAAACTCAAAAACCCCTGAAGATGCTGTAAAAAACTTCTACAGATTTCTGTCTGAGAAAAGATATAAAGCTGCATTTTCTATGCTGAATAAGGTCGATATGAGATTTACAGACTGTTATGGGGAAGAAATGCACATTGCAGGTTTTTACAGACTTTTACCTGTGGATGGATAAGATAAAAAACTTTAAAGTTATAAAAATAAAAAGTCTAAAGGAGATTAACTATCCACAACTCTCCTGTGATTGGAGAAACAGTATTGGGGTGAAGCTTTACAGAGTAAAAGTTAAGCTGACAGGAAATTATATTACAGATTATTTTGTAGATGTTGTAAAAGGAAGAGATGGTATTTATCGCATATTAAATATAGGAACCTCGCCCTAATACTGTATGACCAATCTTTTTTATCATAGCTCCCACTATCACGAAAGATGCTCCCGTAGAAAAAGCAGAGCAGTTTCCCCTCAGTCCCTATACCGATTAGATTTTTCTCCTTTCTTTAATTTTACCTTGAATGAGTATACATACAGTTTTGCTTTACCTTTCTGGTATGCTTCATAAAATGCTCTTCCCAAATCAACGTAATCTTTTACATCACTGAGAATTTTAAGGGCTTTACCTACTTTTGATACAGGTTCCTCAGGAGCAGCGAGGAGAGCAATATCTATAATTTTCTCTGCCGCAATCTCATAATTGAGCCACGGCTCTATATCCTTCCTGTAGTATTTTCTCCCTATTCTCCTGACAGCTTCAAGTCCTGCAAAGGCTGCATAACCAACTGTATTAGCCCCTCCCACATAGTAGATATAAGCTTTTACTTTTGCTATTTTCTTAACAGGACTGTTGTAAATCATATAGATGATAGCCTCAGATGTGGCAGCTCCAATGTGAGCACCATTGATAATTCCAATAAATCCAGTTTTGTAGTTACACAAGACTTTAGCATCTGCTGAGAATGCCTCTTTCCATTTTTTGCATGTCCCGTAAGGTGGATGAATGATTACAACATGCTTAACATATAGTTTTGCAACTTTCCATTTGTAAGGACTCCATCCTTTCTCCTTTAGAAAAAATGCAGGCCATATTTCCCACCTTCCAGCTTCTGGAAGCTTTATACTGCCTGTTATTTTAATAACTTCCCCCTGTTTTAATCTGTAGTTGCGGAAACTATGACCGAAATCTTTATTCTTCCCACTGGGATTTCTGCATCCGAAAAATGCTCCATACTTTCCAAGATGTATGTATTTTTTTGTTTTGTTTTTGATAAAGTAAATTCCTTTAACTTTGCTGTTTATAGAAAGTTCTCCACTGTCTATGGTAAGTTTAAAACCGTAAACTTCCAAACCATTAAATGTTCCAACATATTTTTCGTAATACAGAACCTTCCCGTAGGAGGCATAAAATGGAAATAAAAATATTAATAAGAGTATCAGTAGATTCAACCTGACTCACCTCCTCGTAAAAATTTAAAATCTATCTCCCACATTTTAATTGATTGTTATCAATATTTGATTATGGTTAGTGCATGACTGTTGTAATTCTTTTAAACTTAAAATAGGAAAACTGAATGGAGGGGTGTATTATGGGAAAGTCTGCATTTATTATTTTAGTTCTTTCAGTTATTCTGTCAGTGACTGCACTGGCTGGTCAATCTCAAAAAGAGATAGAAAAACAGATTAAACAGATAGCTGACAGATACGGATGTTCAACATGTCATGACATTGACAAGCCGAAAAATTCTGTTCCATTTAGGGTTATTGCTAAAGAGTATCAGGGAAAACCAGATGCTGTAAAAAATCTTGTTCAGAGTATAAAAGGAGCAAGTTTTGCAAAGTGGCAGAAAATTGGACCAGAAAAGTATGGAATGAAGCCAAGGGCTATATACATGCCAAGACAGAGGTCTATTCCTGTTGAAGAGGCTGAAAAAAATAGTAAAACTCATTCTCTTTTTAGATACAAGTAAAGTGAAAGTTAAAAATAAAGGCCGGTACTTTTTCAGGAGAGGGGGCTACTTTTTATGTAAACGTATTCACTTCTATACCATCCCCATACTGTAGGGAAAATATTTTTCAGGTAATTCTTAACAGCTAAAAGTTCTTCTGGAGCAGCTATAAAAATCATAGGTTGCTGCTCTCCTATTATTTTGAAGGCTTTTTTGTATAAACTGTCCCTTTTTTTCTGATTTAGCTCGCTGCTGCCTGCTGAAACAGTCTGTCAACTTCAGCTTCCCACTGGGTTGAAGGCGTTTTCTGGTTGGGATACCACATATGCAGATGTCCGGATGAAAGCCACACATTCTGCCCAAAGTATGGGATCCATACTTCCAGTAAGTCCAACTATTACAGCTTCCCAGTCGTAGTTTGACATCAGCCTTGTTACCAGATTATTAAAGTCTATTGACTGAAAATTTACTTCAATGCCTATTTTCCTCAGGTCGTCCTTCAGTATGTTTCCTATAATCTCCCTTTCCCTGTTACCCGAGTTTGTTATCAGTGTAAACTGGAGTCTGTGTCCCTTCCCTGTCGTAAAGATATCCATCCTTCCCTTCCTTAAAACCTATCTCAAGGAGGAGCTGTTTTGCCTTCTTTAAATTGAAGGGATATTTAGGGTAGTAATCTTCATCAAACAGTCTTCTATTGGCAGGAGTAACAGCTGTGTATATAGGGTAGGCAAGGCCGTTGTAGGCTATATTTATTATCCCTTCCCTGTCGACAGCATACGATATTGCCTGTCTGAATTTTTTGTTTCTGAACCAGTTTAGCTTGTATTCTGGAATTGGAGCTTTGGATTCTGGTTGAACACCACAAAAGTAGTGTGGAAGGGTAGCCCCAAGATTGTATATTATAAAATTTTTCTCTTTAGTCTTTGGAAGCAGTTCTGGAAGGTCTGTAGGTCGAACTCCATAGTAATCAATCTCTCCAGATAAAAACTTTATCAGTCTTACATCAGGGTCTCCAATTATCTGGGCTTTTATTTTTGTAATGTAAGGGATTTTCTGACCTTTCATGTCTTTTTCCCAGTAGTTGGGATTTCTCTCATATACAGCATACTGACCAATAACATACTCAACAAGTCTGTAAGGTCCTGTTCCTATGAGTTTTTCAGGAGGTGTATTAATACCCCATGCTGAGGTAAATGTTCCATTTTCTACATAAGGCTGTAAGATATGTTTAGGAAGTATAGGCTGACCCACAGCCTGCAAAAAGCACAAAAGGCTTGGGAATTGTAAACTCTGCAGTGTATCGGTCTATCTTTTTCACAATAAATTTCTTACCTTCTATAAGAAGCATATCCTTTTACAGATGATGGTATATCAGGGTTGTAGTATATCTGATTATAAGTGAAAACCAACATCGTCAGCGGTAACAGGTTTTCCATCAAACCACTTTGCGTCTCTTCTCAGGTAAAACCGCCATACTGTTCCTGTTTCATCCCTTTCCCACTTCTGTGCAAGGTCAGGCTCTGGGAGTAATGTTTTCAGATTAGTTTTTGTCAGACCGTTAAACAAAACCCCTATAACTGCTGTTGATGTTGTTTCCTGAGCCATAACAGGATTGAATGTTTTTGCATCTCCTGCTAAGGCTCTTCTCAGCACTCCCCCTTCTATTCCGGTTTCAGGTTTGAACTTTTCAGAGTCTATTTTTACGATAACTCCAGTTTTTTCGTTAACTGTCTGTGGGGATATAAGATATACAGGGAGGAATAGTATAACTATTACGGTAATAGCTTTAAGAAAAGTACTAATCTTTTCCTTCATTTTTCAGTTTTTTTATCTGCTCCTCTGTTATTTCTTCCGCATCATCAATCAGAAAGTCAGGTATGTCGTCAATGATTTTAAACTTTAGCATACAGTTTTCACACACAAAACATTCTTCAAAATGAAGCAAGTTTCCTTTACATTTGGGACAGGCAAGGATTTTTAACAGCTCTTCAGGTATCATAGATTTACCCCAATCTTTATTTTAAAATATTATATCAGCATATTTACAGGAGGTTTCCAATGGACCCTGGTTTCTGGTTTCCTGCAATAATAATAGGTATGGTTGTTCTTGCTGCCGTAGCATTTGGTTTAATCCTTTATCTTGATAAAGGTGGAGAATGAAACGGTTCCTGAAAAAATATTATGCCATTACAGACAGAAAACAGTTCAGACATCCATTTAATGTTCAGATTAAAAAGATGCTTGATAAGGGCATCAGGATGTTCCAGCTGAGGGAGAAAGACCTCCCCCTGACCAGCTGTTCAGGTTAGCCACACAGTTAAAGGACCTACTCTCAGGTTACGATGCTTCTTTTTTTATAAATGACAGGGTTGATATCGCTGTCATTGTTGGAGCAAACGGTGTTCATTTACCTTCAAAAAGTGTTCCGGTTGAAGCGGTAAAACATAAATTCCCTGAGCTTATTGTGGGAAAATCATGTCATAGCATAGAGGAAGCGTTAAAAGCAGAGAAAGAAGGAGCAGACTATATAACATTTTCTCCAATATTTGAAACACCAAAAAAGGGAAAACCTGTAGGGCTTAAAGCTCTGTCAGAAGTTGTAAAGGCTGTCAGTATACCTGTCTATGCACTTGGTGGTATAACAGAGGACAGCATACCTGAAGTGTTAAAAACAGGTGTTTACGGTATCGCAGGTATAAGACTGTTTATCAGGGAGGTAGTATGAAGAAAGGAAAAATTATTATTTTAGGCAGTGGTCCTAACAGAATAGGACAGGGGGTAGAGTTTGACTACGCCTGTGTTCACTGTGTATGGGCATTAAAAGAAGAGGGATATGAAGCAATAATGGTTAACTGTAATCCTGAAACTGTATCAACAGATTACGACACATCAGACAAACTGTTTTTTGAGCCTATAGTTTATGAAGATGTGCTGAACATAATAGAAAGTGAAAAACCAGATGGTGTTGTTGTTCAGTTTGGGGGTCAGACACCACTGAAACTTGCGGTTCCCCTTCAAAATGCAGGAGTAAAAATATTAGGGACATCACCAGAAAGCATAGACATTGCTGAAGACAGGGAAAGGTTCAGGGAGCTTATCATAAAGCTTGGATTGAAACAACCAGAGAGCGGGATAGCCCGTTCAAAGGAAGAAGCTGTTCTGACAGCAGAGAGGATAGGGTATCCTGTTTTAGTCAGACCTTCTTATGTGTTAGGTGGTCGGGCCATGAGGCTGGTTTACGATACAGCTGAGCTGCTTCAATACATAGAAGAAGCTGTTCTGGTTACAGAAGATAAGCCCCTTCTGATTGATAGGTTTCTTGAGGATGCTATTGAGCTTGATGTGGATGCAGTAAGTGATGGAGAAGATGTTCTGGTTGGAGCTATTATGGAGCATATTGAAGAAGCAGGAATACACTCAGGGGATAGTGCTACATGCATTCCCCCATATACGCTCAGTGAAGAGATTATGTATGAAGTAAAAGAACAGACAAAAAAACTTGCAAAGGCACTCAATGTTAAAGGACTGATGAATGTTCAGTATGCAGTAAAAGATAACCAGATTTATGTTATAGAAGTTAATCCAAGGGCTTCAAGGACGGTTCCTTTTGTCAGTAAAGCTATAGGTTATCCTCTGGCTAAGATTGCTTCCAAAGTAATAGTTGGAAAGAAACTAAAGGAAACAGTTCCGCAGGTTTTCTCAATAAAAAAGAGCCATCCAGCAACAGATTTCAAGAGATAAATCTTTCAGAAGATACTCTATAAAGGAAGTGGTATTTCCGTGGAACAGATTTCCTGAAGTTGACCCTCTCCTTGGACCTGAGATGAAATCAACAGGAGAAGTGATGGGAATAGATGAAGATTTTGGTATGGCTTTTTATAAATCTCAGGCTGCTGCTGGCTCAGTTCTTCCGGAGAAAGGAAATGTTTTTATATCTGTGGCAGATAAGGACAAACCTTCCATCATTCCTGTTGCCAGGAAGTTGGTGGAGTTGGGATTTACTGTGTATGCAACATCTGGAACACACAGATTTTTGAGAAAAATGGAGTGCTTTCCGTCCGGGTGAGTAAACTGTCTGAAGAAAGACCTAACGTTGTAGACAGGATAAGAAACGGAGAGATACATATGGTGATAAACACACCATCTGGTAAGAGAGAGCGTTCAGATGCTTACTTTATAAGGAGAGCTGCTGTAGAACATAAAATACCCTATTTTACTACTGTAAGGGCAGCACATGCAGCAGTGGAAGCGATAGATTCTTATAAAAATAGACAGCTCTCTGTCAAACCACTACAGGAGATGATTTGAGTATGCAAAGCTGGGCAAAAATTATTATAGGTGATAGCAGAAAAATGGTTGAAATAGAGGACAATTCAGTTCAATTAATTGTAACATCTCCACCCTACTGGTCTATAAAAAATTATGGAAACCAGAATCAGATAGGTTATGGGCAATCTCTTCACGAATATTTAAAGGATTTATACAGGGTCTGGAAAGAAGCATATAGAGTGTTAGAATCGGGAAGACGATTAGTTATAAACATAGGAGACCAGTTCGCAAGGTCAGTTATTTATGGAAGATACAAGAATTATACCACTGCATTCAGAGATAATTGCCCAATGCGAGGATATAGGTTTTGATTATATGGGTAGTATAATATGGCAAAAGAAAACTACTATGAACACAACAGGTGGTGCAAATATCATGGGTTCTTATCCATATCCACCTAACGGAATGATAGAAATAGATTATGAACATATACTTATTTTTAAAAAACCGGGAAAAAGTAAGAAGATACCCAAAGAAATTAAAGAAAATCCAAACTATCCAAAGAGGAGTGGAAAGAATATTTTTCAGGACATTGGTATTTTGGAGGAGCAAAACAGGTAGAACATCAGGCTATGTTTCCGGAGGAACTGCCTAAAAGGATAATTAAAATGTTTTCGTTTGTTGGAGAAACGATTTTAGACCCTTTTTTAGGGAAGTGGAACAACTGCAAAAGTGGCTCTTAACTTAAATAGAAGCGTTATAGGATATGAAATTAATGAAAAATTTTTAGAAATTATAGAAAAAAAGATTAAAGAAGGTAACTCCAAATAAAAAAATTGAAGTTATTAAAAGAAACGATAAAAAATCTTACCTGATAAAATAAATTACCACCCAAGAATAAAAAATGCAGAGTCTGTTATAGAACCAGAAAAATTTAAATTCAGAAAGAATAATCTTTATAAAGTAGTTGGTATTTCAGAAAATGCAAATTTAGAATTAGATTCAGGTTTAGTAGTAAAATTTAGAGGAATAAAAATAAATAGATTGGAAGGAACTCTTTCTTATTTAAAAAAATATATATTAAAAAAAGAAGTATTTCTGAAATTTGATAAAAACTACATTGCAAATAATAATAAAGAAATAGAAGCTTATGTATACTTAAAAAATAAAATATTTATTAACTCTTATCTAATAAAATCAGGGTTGGCTGTTGTAGATAAGGAATCTGAGTTTGATATGAAAAGTCATTTTTTAAAAATAGAAGAAAACTATCAACAAAGGGAATTGTTGTATTATGGAACTCAAAATAAAAAATGAAGAGATACGAAAACTTTTAGATGTAGAGAGCCCAGAGTTTCCTAAATATGCAACACAGATTTTAAACCTTGCAAATCAAAATGCCCAGGCCACAAGGCCAAAAGTTGTTGGACAGATGAGTGAACTTATAAAAGAGTTTTACTGGTAAGACCTTAGAAGAATGGAAACCTGGTATTTAAAAAAACATCCAGATGCAGTAGAAAATGCAACCCAGAAAATTTTGGAAATGATAAATAATTTTAAAGATGTTATAGACAAATTGGATGAAAATGCGGTTCGTCAGTGGGTTAGAGATTTAGTAATTGTAAAGACTTTTTTAGGATTAAAATTTCAGGAAGCCATCTTTAAAAAAATTGCAGAAAAATTTAATACCACATATAGATTATCTACTCGGAAGAAGAAAGTAAAGGCATAGATGGATATATAGATAATATTCCTGTTAGTCTAAAACCGGTTACATATTTATCTAAAAGTATGTTATCAGAAAAATTAGAAGGAGACATTATTTATTATGAAAAAGAAAAAAGATGGTATAAGAATTTATATTCCAGAGGAATTAGAAACAAGATTTAAAGGGGAAAAGGATGATTGAATACAAAGAAGCAGTCGGGATAATTTTGGACAGTACAAAAACTTTAGGATTAGAAAAAGTTTTTTTAGATAAAGCTTTAGGAAGGGTTTTAGCTGAAGATGTTTATGCAGACAGGGACAATCCGCCAGCGGACAACAGTGGAATGGACGGTTTTGCCGTCAGATACGAGGATATAAAAGGAGCAACTGAAGAAAACCCAGCTGTACTGGAGATTATAGCAGAATCTAAAGCAGGTGGGGAACTGGTCAGGGTTGAGCCAAAAACTGCAGCATACATATACACAGGAGGTTTAATACCGGGAGGTGCAGACACAGTTGTTCAGAAGGAGCTGACAAAGGTTGAGGACAACAAGGTTTTTATATTCAATGAACTCCCAAAAGGCTCCAATATCAGACCTCAGGGGGGAGATTACAGGAAAGGAGACCTTCTGATAAAGGCAGGTAAGAAGCTCAGGCCTGCTGAGATTGGTATCCTCTCTTCTGTTAATAAACCTACCGTTTATGTTTATCAAAAACCAAGGGTGGCTGTTTTGACAACAGGGGACGAGATTTTAGATGTTGGTGAACCTGTGGAAAAAACTCTCCCAGATAAGGACTTCAAACACATACTTCCTTTACTCCCAGATTTTAGAGGCAGGTGGTGAGCCTGTCATTATAGGTTTTGCAAAGGATAATCCAGAAGATATACAGAAAAAATTAGAGTATGCGAAAAGCTGTGACATTCTACTTACAACAGGTGGTGTGTCTGTAGGAGAGTATGACCTTGTTAAAAGATTTTGTGGTTAAGGCTTTAGGTGTTGAGGATACTGTTCTGGAAGGTGAGACAGAAACCAGGAAAACCTGTTGCTTTTGGAGTCTGGGGTGAGGAGAAGGAAAAACTGTTTTTTGGAATTCCCGGCAATCCTGTTGCTGCAATGGTTGTCTTTGAAAATATGGTAAAACCAGCCATCAGGAAGATGTCAGGAGAAGAAAAAATATTCAATCCTGTTATTGATGCAAGGCTGAAAGGTGGATACAGAAGGAAAAAAGGAGAGAGGGTTGAGTTTATAAGGGTATCCCTATCCCTTACAGAAAATGGTTTTGTTGCACAGCCATTTGGAAAGCAAGGTTCAAAACATACTTACAGAGTATGGTTTATGCTCATGGATTTGGTATTGTTGATGTGGGAGTTACACAGATAGAAGATGGAGATATGATAAAAGTGTCAGTGTTTGATAAATCTTTTATGGACGGAAGCTATGGAGATAAAGTATCCTGAGTATTTAAAAAAGGTTCAGACCTATCAGCCGGGAAAACCTATTTCTGAGCTCCAGAGAACACTGGGGCTGAAAGAGGTTATAAAACTTGCATCAAACGAAAATCCCTTTGGATGCTCCCTCTCTGTTAAAAGGGTTGTAGAGACACGCAACCAGAGATAAACAGGTATCCTGATGGTGGGGCTTATTATCTGAGGCAGGCACTGTCCCAGTTTTAGAGGTTTCCCCTGACCAGATTATTTTCGGGAATGGCTCAAACGAAATAATCGATATAATTGGTAGAGTTTTTCTGTCTGACGGCTCTGAAGACACTGTTTTTTTGAGGAAGTTTTGTTGTCTATAAGCTGATTGCACAGATATCTGGAGGGAGCTACAGGGAAGTTCCCCTTGAGTGTGACTTTTCGAGAAATCTTGGAAGACTCACATGTGATAGCATATCCAGAACGACAAGTGATATTTATAGACAATCCCTGTAATCCCACAGGATTTGCCAACAAACGGGAAGAAATGAACGAGTTTATAAAAAATGTCCCAGATGATGTGCTGGTTGTTTTGGATGAGGCATACTTTGAGTATGCAAAACCCCACGGAGTTCCTGACGGAATAGATTACATAAGGAGAATTAATCCAGAAATTCCTGAAAAAAATGTTGTAGTCCTCAGAACATTTTCAAAGGCTTATGGACTTGCAGGACTGAGAATAGGATACGGAGTTGCCAGAGGAGAGATAATTCAGATTTTAGAGAAAGTGAGACAGCCCTTTAACACAAATACCCTTGCCCAGATTGCTGCTTTAGAGGCACTGAAAGACCAGCAGTTTGTTCAGTTTTCTGTTGATGAGAATGAAAAGGGAAAACAGTTCTTCTATGAAGAGTTTGAGAGGAGAAACATCAGATTTGTTCCCACATACGGAAACTTCATAATGTTTTATGTTCAAAATAGAGAAGATGTTTACCAGAAACTTCTCCATCAGGGGGTTATCGTAAGACCAGCTTTTGGCTTTAAAGATTATCTGAGGGTTTCCATAGGAACAGAGGAGGAAAACATCAGATTTTTTGAAGCTTTAGACAGGATAGGGTATTCCTGTAAGTAGGTTTTAAGCTGATAACTTCTTGTCATTATAGTAAGAAATCCTTAACTTTAAAACAAAAAGGGTTTGGTGATAGGTAAATCTATCGTTGAAAGGGCTTACTATCTTATGAAATTGGGAAGGGTATTTGAAGAGAGAGCAAAAGAGGAGTACATGAAAGGTAATATTTCTGGATTTCTGCATCTGGTGATAAGTTAGGAAGCTGTTAATGTGGGAGCAACACTGGTCTTTGGGAAAGGGGACATTTTTGTCCACTACAGAAAGCATGTATGGGCACTGGCAAGAGGAATGAGCCCAAAAAGTCTTATGGCAGAGCTTTTTGGCAATAAAGGAGGCTCAATGCATCTTTATGAACCTCTCATGAACTTTTATAGTGGGAATGCAATAGCTGGAGCTCATCTGCCCCATGCTGTTGGGATGGCTTATGCAAGGAAGTATTTAGGACATTCAGAAGAAGTTCTTGTTGCATTTGGTGATGGGGCAACAAATGCAGGAAATTTCTACGAATCGCTCAATATGGCAGTGCTGTGGGAACTGCCTGTTCTGTTTATTAACGAGAGGGTTATAAATGGTGTACAGGCTGCAATGTTTGTGATGGATATAGAAAGGAGATTAAATGACAAAAATTATCTGAAATTACTCAGATAACTGTTTAAATGGCTGGGGCTTTCAAAGAAAGAATCCCTGAGAGTAATCTATACCAAGATTTTTGACAGTTTCGTAAACATCTTCAGTATGAACAAACTCCGCTATAGTCTGAATACCAAGTTTCTGAGCAAAACCTACAATGGTCTCAACAATAATCTGAGAGTATATGTCTGAATCTATATTTTTTATCAGTGAAGAATCAATCTTTATAAAGTCAACATCCATCTTCAGTATATACTCGAAGTTTGAGTATCCAGAACCAAAATCATCTATAGAAATCTTCCCTCCAAGGGCTTTGACCTCTTTTATAAATCCTGAAACTTCCTGAAAATTCTCTATACCCTCAGACTCCAATATCTCAAATACAACATTTCTGTTGTGATTTTTGTTAGACAGATACTCAAATATTAGCTCTGTTATTTCTCTGTTCTGTATATCCTTTACAGACAGATTAATAGAGAATCCTACATTCATGTCTTTAAAGTTTTCAAAAGATGTTTTTATCACTTTCTTTGCTATCTCAGAATAAAGTCGTGCTTTTTTGGAGATTTCAAGGAATTGTGAAGGGGTGATAACAGTCCCATCTACATCAATCATTCTGACAAGTGATTCATATCTTTCAATTTCCCCTGTTTTATTGTTAAATATAGGCTGGTAATAAACGGTTATTCTGCCATTTTTCAGTGCATCTTTTATCTTTTTTGTCATCAGTATATTTGTTTCATACAGCTCTTTTATCTGAAGCTCTGCTTTATAGTAAACAACAGGTTTTCTGTTTTCTTTTGCATACTTTAGAGCCATATCTGCTTTATTCAGGATGTTGTGGTTTTCTAAAGATATACCTGCTGTCAGACTTATGTGAATTTCATTATCCTTGTAGATAACAGGGTTTTCGTTTATGTGATAGATGATACTGTTTATTATCTTTTCAAATTCAGAAGACTGTATAAATCGCAGAGCAAGTATTCCAAACTCATCACCAGACAGTCTGTAAACCCTGAATCCTTTCTCAGGTAAAAGTTTCTTAATTGTTTCACCTAATTTTTCAGAACAAAATCTCCAACCTGATAGCCGTAAAAATCGTTAACCTCTTTAAAGTCATCTATGTTCAGTATTGCGAGTTTTGGAGAGGCAACATTTTTTATATCCTCAATCAGTTTTATCCTGTTTGGAAGTTCTGTGAGAGGGTCTGTATAAAGTCTTTTCTTTAGCTGGCGGTTCAGTCCCTCAAGCTCTTTTTCCCTTTTTATCAGGTCTGTTATATCCCTTTTTATCCCCACATAGTACCTGTCTTTACCTGAAGAGTCTTTTACTGCAATAGCAACAATGTCAAAGAACTTTTCCTTTCCACTTTTGTCAACACTGCTTCCTAAAAATCTCAGTCTTCCGCTTTTTTTCAGCTCGTCCCACTCCCTGTCTGGATTTTTGATTTTTAAAACTTCAGAAAAATGTTTGTCCTTAATCTCTTCAATTGTATAGCCTAAAAGTTCCTCATTTGATTTGTTCTGGGATACGTAAATTCCCCTATTATCAACAATGCCAATGGCGTCCAGAGTGTTCTCAAATATAGTTTTGTACAGGTTTAGATTTTCTTCTTTTTGTTTGAGCTCTGTTATATCCCTCAAAAGTGTTACATATTTGGTATCTCTATCTAAATTTATAGAGGATATTACAATATGAAAGTACCTTTTTTCAGGACCATCTAAAAAAACAGCAGTTTTATTGCTGAACTGAAGAGGATTTCTGCTTTTAAGAATATAATCGATACTCAATTTTTCTTCTTCTGTCTCTATGCAGTAGTTCCTGATAATGTGGGAAATCCTTTCAGATTTACTGTTTGAGAAAACCACCTCTCCTCTGCTGTTTGGAAACAATAAGTATATCCGGGATACGGAGGGAGAATGTTTTCAAAAATATGATTATCCATAATCAGCTTTTCTTTCCAATGGAGTATCTGATGTTGTCAAACCAGTGGATAGCATCTTCTCTACTGTCAAACATCTTCCCGTAAAATACAGATTTCTCACCGGGGAGTCTGTGTAAAAAACCCACTGGTAACGTTTCACCATAAGGCTCTGAGCTTACGGTTATCAGCTCAACAGCAACAATCTTGTCTGGGTTGAGATCACACATTATCTTCAATCTCAACAAACATTACAGCCCTCTATCCTGTTTTCTCCATTAAT
>JAUZSJ010000058.1 GCA_030949555.1 Persephonella sp.
ATAACGGCTGTTCCTGTTTACCAGATAGGGGATATATATTCCTGACAGACACTCCCCCTTGCCTTCTTCTGGCTCCTTACTGTTTATCCTGTTCTACAGGTCTGTTATGGAAAACAGGCCTTACCTGTGGATATTTACAGGTGTATCTGCAGGGATGGGATTTCTGTCTAAGTTCACGATGGTTCTTTTCTGCCTCCTGCTGTCATTTTTCTGTTTTTTTCAGAAGAGAAATTTTTAAAAGCAGATATTTTTATCTGTCTATCGGGATAGCTTCCCTGTTTACCCTCCCTGTTATTGTGTGGAACTTTTTCCATGATTTTGTTACCTTCAAACATCTACTTGGCTTAGGTGGAGGTAATGTCAGGGAAATAACATTGGAAAAATCCCTCCGTTATGTGGGAGAGTTTATTCTATCCCAGATAGGAATCAGCTCTATTTTTCTGTTTCCATTTTTTGCATACACTCTTTACAGAGGATTTAAGGACAGGAAGAATTACAGAGTTTTTTATCTATGGATACTTCCTGTCTTTGTTTTTTGCTGTTTCTGTATATCGCCAGAAAAAAACATGTTGAGGCAAACTGGCCTGCTTTTGGATATGCTACTTTTTATATCCTGACTGCCTATTACATCTATAAAAACAGGTGGTTTAAGACATTTCTCTTTAGCTTTGTCCTTTCTGTATGGACTATTTTTACCCTCTTTTATCCCTTCTATATAGATAGAATAGGCCTTGGGAAGATATATCCTCCAAAGATTGACCCTCTGCACAGACTTGTAGGATGGGAAGAACTTGGCAAAAAGGTTACACAGATTGTGAAAGAGTTAGAAACAGATAAATACTTCATTTTTTCCCACAGCTATCACATTGCTTCAGAGCTTTCTTTTTATGTGGAGGGAAATCCTCAAACCTACTGTGTTGTTATCCAGCGGAGGATGAACCAGTTTGACCTGTGGCCGGGACTGGAGCAGTTTGAAGGGAAGGGATACACAGGGATTTATGTTAGTTACTGGGGGCTTCCAGAAAAGGTAAAAAGGTCTTTTGATAGGGTTAAAGCCCACTACAAATATGATATCATTTATCGTGGCTGGAAATACAGGACTGTTCATATTTATGTTCTTGAAAACTTTAAAAAGCTAAATCAGGATAAGGTGAACAGGTATTGATAGAAAAGGAAAGTCTTACTTTTTTATACAGAACTTATAAAAAATACTGGCCTTTACTTTTACTTGCACTTTCTGGCTCTATTTTGGAGTCTGCCTCTATGGCAGGTCTTGCATATATGATAAAGGATGTTGTGGATGACGTTTTTGTTGAGAAGAGTTACGAAAAGCTGATTGTTATCACCTCTATTTTAATCGGAATAGCTGTCAGTAAACAGATTGGTTTTTTCCTGAAAAATTATATATATCCTGCTGTGATTTACAGAGCCCTCAGTGAGCTGAGGGGAAAGATTTATAACCGTATTTTAAGGGCAAAGCCTTCTGTTTTCAGAAAGCAGTCTTCAGGGGATATAATCAGCAGGGCAACAACAGATGTGGAAAGATTTGGAGAGATTTCCTCAACTATAGGGAACAAACATAATAACAGAGACCTTCACAGTTATAGGTATTGTAGGAGTCCTTGTATACAGAGACTGGAAGATGTTTATGATTTTTGTTTTTACTGTGCCTGTTCTTGCATTTGCTCTCCAATATTTTGGGGAAAAAAGGAAAAAGTATTCTAAAAAGCTTCAGGAGAGCTTCTCCCATTATATCCAGCATCTAAGCCAGATTGTGTCTGGCATTGAAGTGGTAAAGCTGTTTCGTGAAAAGATATTCTTCAGGTATTTTAACAGAATAAACAGTGATTTACTGAAAAGACAGAAAAAAAACAGATTCTACGAGACTGTTTATTTATCTTCCGTTGAGATTGTGGCCTACACTGCCACAGCAGGAATAATATTTTATGGGGGAGTCAGAATAATAAAAGGGGAGATAACTGCCGGTGATTTCTTCTCATTTTTAGGGGGTGTTTTGATACTTGTAAACTCCCTTCAGACCCTCCAGAGGGGAGCAATTAATCTGAAAGCCCTGACTCCTGTAGTTGATAGAATAAAGTATGTTTTAAATCTTCCTGTTGAGGAGGATAAAGGAAAAGAGTTTGAGGGCTTGAAAGAAAGCATCACATACAGAGATGTTTCTGTCAAAATGGGAGAAAATCTGTTGCTGGAAAATATAAATCTCAAACTGAAAAAAGGTGAGAAGATAGGAATAGTAGGGGCAACAGGCTCTGGAAAGTCAACATTAGTAAAGATACTGCCGGCACTGATAACTGAGTATTCTGGAGAAGTCTTGATTGATGGTGTTGAGCTGAGGGAATATTCTGTTTTTCTCTGAGGGAGAAGATTGGGATGGTTTCACAGGAGGTATTCATATTCAATGACACACTGAGAAACAATCTACTGATAGCAAAACCAGATGCCACAGATGAAGAGCTTATAGAAGCTCTCAAAAAAGCTAAAGCAGACTTTGTTTTCAGATTAGAAAAGGGTCTTGATACAGTGCTTGGAGAGAAAGGCTCAAGACTGTCTGGTGGCGAAAGGCAGAGGATTTCTATTGCAAGGATATTTTTGAAAAATCCAGACATTATCATCTTTGACGAAGCAACCTCAGCCCTTGATGTGGAAACAGAGGAATACATTATGGAAGAGACTGGAAAATATTTCAAAGATAAGACTGCCCTGATTATCACCCACAGGCTAAAGCTCCTTGAGATAACAGACAGAATAGTTGTTATGGAAAAGGGAAGAGTTGTTGAAGAGGGAACAAAAGAGGAATTACTGGAGAAAAAGGGAATATTTTACAGATTTTCTGCCATTGCAAACAGCTGATGGTAAAATATTCAGAAAAAATCTTAAGGAGGTAAGTTGTTTTATCTTTTTGTGCTGGTAGCCCTTTTCATACTGCTTTATTTAGAGTTCAGACCTTTTAAGGTCTTGAGAAAAAGAGAAGAAAACAGTTACCGGAAAGCAGACGTAAAACCTGAGAATTTAAAAAAATACAGTGTTATAGTTCACATTCACACTCAGTTTTCTTTTGACTCCCTCGGCAAACCTTCTGACATTAAAAAGGCTGTGGAGGAAAACAGTACAGATTTTGTATTTGTTACAGACCATGATAACGATGATTACAGATTTTTTGAGGACAGTCAGATTTTTGCAGGTATTGAGAAGAACACACCTGAAGGGAGACTTCTACTGCTTGGAAACAGACTTCCTGTTATCTCCCATCCAAACAACTTTGAGTTTGAGCATTATAGATGGAAAGGAGAGTTCAGGAAGGATTATCTGTATGAGATAATCAACATAAAGGATGGGGTTGTATGGAACAAAGTCCTCTCTATTATGTCACTGGTGAAAAATATAGTTTTACTCCCCATCACACGAAACATTCTCCACAAATGGAATGCCCTTATACCTTTGGAGAAATGGGTCAGGCTTTTACTTTGCAAGAGCAAGAGGGCTGAAGATAATTGGCGGTCTTGACCTTCACATAAAGCTTGTTTATCAGGAGCACAGCCACGGCATTTTGATACCATCTTACAGATCTGGATTTAAATGGCTTGTGAACAGGGTTTATTCCCGTCAGCCCCTTACAGGTAAGGACGAGAGTTCTGAAAGCCTTAAAAGATGGGAATCTTTTTATTTCTCTGAAACAGACAGATGGGGATTTCTGGGGAAAGTTTGAAGATAAAGTGTATCTTCCGGGGAGAAAATCCTAAAGGGAACAGCTCTGAACTGTCTGTGTGAAAAAAGTAAAACTGTGAAAATATTAAAGTATGAAAACAGTCCTGTTGTTATAACAGAAAAGGGTAGTTTTTCCTACACAGCTAAAAAAGAGGGTTTTTACCACTTTGAGGTTTACGAGTATGACTTTAAAATAGGAAATCTGTATTTTGGATTTAGACCTCTTATCATAACCAATACCTTTGAGGTGGTAAATGGCTGAAAAAAGGATAATTCCTCCAGACTGGGAACCGAAGATTAAGTGGAATGTAAAGCTGTTCAGACTTATAAACTCTAAAAGAAGCAAGAATTTAGACAGATTTTATAGATACTTTTTTTATATGGGTAAAACCTATTCTCTGATTGTATTTTTTCCCATTTTTTTTGTCATGTCAGGAGTAAAAGGTGTTTTACACCTTACTATTTCTTTGATAATTACTGGAATACTGATGCCCCTTTTGAAATACACATTCAGACACAAGAGACCTTTCAGACTGCTGGATGACGTTTATCTTTTAGAGCCTGTAACACTGAAGAGTTTTCCTTCTGCTGATGCTGCCTTTGCATTTACAGTTATGGGTGTTGCTGCTTTTTATGGAAATGTTATGGATTGATTCAGTGTTTGTCTTTTATGCACTGCTGATAGCATATGGGAGAGTTTACATGGGAGCTCACTTTCCTGTTGATGTTTTAGTTGGCTCTGTTATTGGGCTGATTTCTGCCTTTGCTGGTGGACAGATACTCCCTGAAGTGATTGGTCTGTTAAATAGTTAACTTACATAGAAAGTATTTATCTGAAGATTCCCCCCCCTGAGGTGGTCATTGGATTGATATAAAGGCATATTTAACAAATATGGGTGAGGAGTATTACACAGTAAAGGCACAAAAGCTACTTAACAGTGGTGTTGGTAATATGGATTTTGGTAGATTATAAAAAGTGCAGATAACAGAGAATAAAAAGCCATAGCTGGTTGTTGATTTTGATTATGGGTTTAAAGTTATAGGTGGTGCACAGATAAACCTGAAAAAACTGCTGGAGTAAGAGGAGAAGCAACCTTGACAGGGTAGTTTTTTTGCATATATAATATTTCCCTATCTTGGGCGAGTGTAGCTCAGTTGGTAGAGCACTTCCTTGCCAAGGAAGGGGTCGCGGGTTCAAGTCCCGTCACTCGCTCCACTGTTTAGCTTTCCTGCTCTTCTTCTTTTTTAACCTTTTCTATCATAACTTCCTGAACTCTTCTTATGTTTATGCTCATTACTGTCAGCTTTATCCCATTTACAGATAGGATTTCTCCCCTTTTAGGCATTCTACCTAACATGTATATAATCATACCTCCAACAGTTTCGTATGGACCTTCTGGAAGTTTTTCTCCTATCAGTAACTCTACTTCCTTCAGTTCAAGTCTTCCATCAACCACAATTTTGTCCTGAATGTACCTTTTATCATTCTTTTTTCTTTCTTTTGAGAACCTCGTCTCTTATCTCCCCTACAATCTCCTCTAAAACATCCTCAAGGGTTATGATTCCCATCGTTGCTCCCTCTCGTCAACAACAACAGCCATGTGATCCTTAAACTGTTTAAAACCTTTTAGAACGTTAGGAAGACTGGTAAACTCAGGGAGGTATCTTATAGGTCTGACTATTCTGTCTACTGTGTCTTCTGCGTCTGCATCAACAAGGTCGTAAGCTCGTAAAACACCTACTATCTGGTCTATTCTTTTTTTGTATACCGGTATTCTGGAAAAACCTGTGTCTTTAAATATATGTATTATGTCTCTTATCTTGCTTCCCATTGGAACAGCAGCAACATCAGAGAGAGGAACAACTATCTCCCCTAATCTTCTTTCCTCAAATATCAGAACATTGGCAACGATCTTTTTTTCAAACTCTTCTATACCTTCCGACTCTAAAATAAGGGCATCTAACAGCTCTTCTCTTGTCAGTATCTTTTCTCTCTTCTCTTTCAGTCTGAAGATAAAGAATACTATCTTCGTTATAACCTTTGCTATGGCAAGAAGTGGGTACAGTATTTTTCTTGAGATTTCTAAAAATGGGACAATAAAGTATATAAGTCTGTTTGCAAAATGCTGGAAAACACTTTTAGGGATGATTTCTCCAAATAAAAGAGTGAATATTATTATTGCTTCGGCAAACAGTTCTTCCTTTGACTGTATAAAGGGAACCGTTGGGGATATTGAGTGTAAAAAGCCTACAAAAAGGGCTGTTATTGTAACGATGCTGAGGGTTGTTCCTATCAGTGCAACGGCAACATACTCGTCAAATCTCTTTTCTAAGATTCTGTATATCTTTTCAGCCCTTTTATCTCCATTTTTTGCAAGATATTTCAGCCTGTTTCTGTCAACAGAGAACAGTGCCAGTTCTTGAGCCGAGAAAAAGTCCTTCTAATATAAGAAAAATATTATCCCAATCAGATAACTAATCATTTCCTCCTTCTACCCCTTCATCTGGTAGTCTTTCCACAATTACAGATATTATCCTGTTGCTTTCCATCTTCTCTATAGTAAATCTGTAGTTCTGATAATTAAATGATTCACTTTCCCTTGGAAATCTTTTTAAAAAGTCAAGTATAAATCCTGCTACTGTATCAAACTCGTAATCTTCTGGAAGCTGAAGACCTATATCTTCCTCAAGTATTTCCACTTCCAGTTTTCCAGATACTCGCCACCTTTTTTCACCTATTTTCTGTAAGAATGGTTCTTCCACTTCATATTCTTCTGGAATATCTCCCACAATAAACTCAAGGATGTCCTGAAACGTAATCAAATCCTACCACCGTTCCATGTTCGTCAACAACAATTGCTATGTGGCTCTTGTTTCTTCAAACTTTTTCATAAGGTCCAAAAGGGTATGAACTCAGGAACAAAGTAGGGTTTTCTCAAAAATCTGTCTATTTTTTCTTCTCTGCCTTCAAATTTTAGAAATATTATGTCTTTTATGTAAAGAATACCTACAATGTTGTCTAAACTTCCTTCGTAGACAGGTATTCTGCTGTAGTCGTGTCTTTTTATAATACTTAATACTTCTCTGACAGTTTTCCCCTTTCAATGGCAAATATATCTCTCCGGGAGTCATTATCTCACTGACAGTTACTTCGTGGAGCTCCAGCGCAGCTTCTATTACTTCTTTCTCCTCTTCTGTAAATATTTTCTTCTCTGTTCCAACTGTTATAATAGAAAGAAGTTCATCTTCAGACAATTTATGGCTTTCAACAGGAAGCTCCAGTCCAGCCTTTTTCAGAATGTATTCTGCAAGTTTTGTAAATATAAATCTGAAGGGAGTTATGATTATGTAAAAAGTGTAAAAGGGTCTTGCTGCAAAAAGGGCATATTTTTCTGGATAGTAAGCTCCAACTGTTTTAGGGGTTATCTCTCCAAATGTCAAAATAAGGATAGTCATTATAATAATTGCAACAAACAGGTATTCTTTACCTAAATACTGAATGACAATACCGGATGTTACCGCAGAAGCTGTTATGTTTACGAGCTCATTTCCTATCAAAAATGTTACGACTAACTCTTTTGGTCTTGAACGGAGCCAGTCTGCAATTGCTGCAGTTTTTTTTCCTTCCTTTGCAAGTCTTTTTATTTTCAGCCAGTCCATTGAGAAAAAAGAGGACTCTATCCCGGCAAAAAACGCAGAAAGCAGAAGAAGTATAAACAC
Source organism: Persephonella sp. (assembly GCA_030949555.1). Classification (GTDB taxonomy): domain Bacteria; phylum Aquificota; class Aquificia; order Aquificales; family Hydrogenothermaceae; genus Persephonella_A. The sequence continues at coordinate 7,447 of JAUZSJ010000058.1, forward strand.
GAAACTTATTTTCAGTAGAAGTTCATTTTCAAACAAAGTGACAGTAAACCTCCCTGTCGTTTATTTTTTTGTATTCAGGTTCCATCTTACATACTTCTTCCAGCCAGAGGACACCTTGAGTAAAACAGACATCCTCCTTCTACTTCTTCCCTGTAAACTTCAGATATCTTTTCAATCTTTTTCCTGTATTCTGGATGCTGAGGGGGAAGTGAATCAATCAGTATTTTTGTGTAAGGATGGGCAGGATTTTTAAGAACATCCCTCGCATACCCTTTCTCCATTATTTTTCCTCTGTAAAGGACTATTATTCTGTCAGCAAGCATACCAATAACATTCAGATCGTGTGGATATAAATAAAAAGCTGATACCTTTTTCTTCTTTCATTTTTTTTATCAGGTTTATTATCTGGAGCTGAACAGTCACATCTAAGGCTGAGGTAGGTTCATCTGCAAGTATCATTTTAGGATTGAGAACTATTGCCCTTGCTATCGCCACTCTCTGTCTCTGTCCCCCTGAAAGCTCTGAAGGATATCTACTGAGAAAACTCTCATCTAAACCTGCATCAACTATAGCTTTTTTTATTCTCTCTTTCCTTTCTTTCTCAGGAAATTTATGTATTATCAGCGGTTCTTCAAGTATCTGGTAAACATTAAATCTTGATTTAAGGATGTTCTGGGTCCTGAATATAACAGATGTTTCCCTTCTGAATTTTTTTTCCTCTGATCTGGATAGATTATCTATATCTTTACCCTCAAATTCTATCTTTCCCTCATCCTTTTCAATAAGTCTGAGAATAAGTTTACCTATTGTTGATTTACCGCTTCCAGACTCTCCTACAATGCCCAAAATCTGATTGTAATCAAGAGAAAATGACACATTGTCAACAGCTTTGAAAAACTCTTTTTTGAACAGGGTCTTTTTTGTAAGATACTTCTTTGATAACTGTTCTACTTTAAGGAGGGGCGGACTATGGCTATCCATTTTTAATCTTTACTGGCACATCTCCTGAAAAATTTTTAAAAAGTATACCACACGGCAGGTTTATTTTTATGATTTATTTAACTTTTCAAGTACTGTAAAACTCTCAATATGGTAAGTGTGGGGAACATATCAATAATACCTGTATGTTTTAACTCAAATCCTTTCTCTCTGAGTATAGAGATATCTCTTGCCAGTGTAGATGGATTACAGGATATGTAGATAATTTTTCTCAGTCCTTTTATTTCTCCCAGTGTACTAACGGTCTTTATGTCCAGTCCTGTTCTTGGAGGGTCAACAATAACAACCTCAGGGTTTTTCCTGACCATGTATGATAGAGCTTCCGATGACGAAGCTCTTTTGAAAAATGTGTTGCCTGCTTTGTTAATCTTTCTGTTGTGGTTTGCATCCTGCACAGCATATGGATTAATTTCAACACCGTATACCTTTTCTGCATGTTTTGATATGGGGATTGTAAATGTTCCAACTCCACAGAAAAGGTCAAAAGCTGTTTTTATCTTTTCCCCTTTCATCTCTTCTTCAACGAGTTTAATCAAACTGTTAATCTGAAATCTGTTTACCTGAAAAAAAGAATCAGCAGAAACTCTGAATCTAAAGTTTCCTACTGTTTCATAAACAAAAGGAGAGCCTACAAATGTGATTTTTCTAAGAGTTTTCCCAGAGTTAATGTATATTCCATAACCTGTGATATTTTCACTTATAAATGCTTTTATATGTTTCAGGCTCAGGGGAACTCTTTTTTGACAGGTCTGTTAAACGCAAATTTTACTGTTATCTGGTTTTCAGAAGATGAGTACAGATGAACTTCTGAAATGTTATAACTAAAAAATGGTAGAATTTCCCTAATGGCAGGCAGAGAGTCATTTAACTCTTCTTTTATCAGAAAGCAGTTGTTTATGTTGACAATCTCTCTGCTTCCTTTTCTGTAAAAGCCTATTTTTTCCTTTTTTACTTTTAAACTGAACTCTATTTCTGTAATATAGATGTGAAGGAGACAGGATTGGCTCTCTCAGATTTGTCACCTCAAGTTTTCCTATCCTTTTTAGGTGTTTCAACAAAAATCTCGCTTTTATACTCTACCTGCCGGGTGTAATCAATATGAAGGTAATCACACCCTCCACAGTAGGGTAAAAATGAGGACATACAGGCTCTACTCTGTGGGGAGACTTTTTATAATGGATGTAGCTTCGCATCTTAGATAGCTTTTTTTCTCCTCAGTTATTCTTACCTCTACTTCTTCATCTGGTATAACAAAAGGGATGAAGCATACTTTACTGTCTATCTTTGCAATAGCTTCTCCGCCGTAAACGAGTTTTTCTATTTTTGTCTGCATCCTGTGCCTTCTTTTGGTTTAAAATTATTAAATAAATATAACATCTGAGGTGAGTTTATGTTTTACGTTTCAAAGACAACGCCATTTTTCTTTCTTCTTGCTTTTGCAGACCTTTTTATAGCTGTTTTCTCGTTTGGTATTGGTTTTGACCATGTTTTTGTTGGTATTATGTCTGTGTTTGGTTTTATTCTCCATACTGTTATTGGAGCATCATACCAGATAATACCAAACTCCCAGCAGTCTCAGCTCAAGCATGAAAAACTTCAGATATTTGTTTTTTTATCTTCTGCCTTTGCCTCTTTCTTTATGTTTTTGAAAAACTATCCTATAGCCTCCCTTTTTACCCTGACAGCGGTAGTGCTCTTTACGGTTCATATTCTCCCTGTGATAAAAAATTACCAGCCTGTTACCATAAAGTTTTTGACTTTATCCCTCCTGTATATGAATTTAGGCTCTCTCTTTTTTGTTATGGCTTACATTCCTTTAGAGTTTTTACCATTTGTTCCTTTCCAGCTTGCTGTTCACACTCTAACACTGGGAATGATGCTTAATGCAGTAATTGGTGTTCAGATTGCGTGGATTCCTATGATTTTGATGCATGCCCTGAATCAAAAGGTTGCGAATGCTACTTTGATTACATTACAGGTTGGTATTCTGGTTTGTTCTCACTGGATTTGGTATTCTCCCAGTACAAAATTGTAGCAGCAGGCTCTATTGTTGTTCCTTTAGGGATTTTAATCTTTCTGTGGATTGTATATGATAGCATAAAGAATACAACCCATAAGGAACCTGCTGTATGTAACTAAATTTTTTGTTGTGGGGCTTGTTTTCTTAGTTTTGGGAACACTTTCTGGAGCACATCTTTCTGGCTCAGAAAATTTTGATATGGTTCCCCTCCACATGACTCTTATGGTATTTGGTTTTGGTGGGCTTACAATTGCAGGAGCAATGTTCCACCTTCTTCCAAGGGTAGTCTGGAACATGGTTCACGTAAAAAAAGCTCAGGAAGGAAAAAAGATACCCAATGTGTTTAATGTACTGAACAAAAGAGAGGCAATGATAACTCTGTATGTTATGTCTGTAGGTGTTGTTTTGATGGCAGGGGCAACATTTATAGAGCTGAATACAGTAAGGTATGTAACAGCTCTTATTTATATGGTGGGACTTCTCCTGTTTTTTAGGGCTCTTTTTTACAGGCTGTTTCTTCTGTATACCCTGTGATAAAACCCCTCTGAATGTGGTAAAATAATGCTTTAACTTGTTTTGAGGGGTGTATATATGTCAGAGATAATCAAACAGCCTATAGAAGAAGAGGTAAAGTCTGCATACTTAGATTATGCAATGTCTGTTATTGTGGGTAGAGCAATTCCTGATGTTAGAGATGGTCTAAAGCCAGTTCAGAGAAGAATTCTCTATGCGATGAATGAATTAGGTCTGTATCCTAATAAACCTTTATAAAAAGTCTGGCAAGGGTTGTTGGGGAAGTTTTAGGTAAATACCATCCCCACGGGGATACTTCTGTATATGATGCACTTGTAAGGATGGCTCAGGACTTACTCCTCAGATATCCCCTTGTGCAGGGACAGGGAAACTTCGGTTCATTGACGGAGACCCTCCAGCGGCAATGAGGTATACTGAAACACGCCTTACCAGACTGGCTATGGAGATGCTTGCTGACATAGACAAAAATACTGTTGATATGAGGGAAAACTTTGATGCCTCTCTGATGGAGCCTGAGGTTCTTCCTGCAAAATTTCCAAATCTTATATGTAACGGGGCAGCAGGTATAGCTGTTGGTCTGTCCACTAACATACCACCCCATAACTTTACTGAAGTTGCAGAGGCTCTCAAATATTTAGCAGAGTTCCCTAACGCAACAGTAGAAGAGCTGTGTCAGTTTATAAAAGGTCCAGACTTTCCGACTGAGGTGTTCTGATTACTCCAAAGGAAGAGATTATAAAGATGTATCAGGACGGGAGAGGCTCTGTCACAGTAAAGGGAAAGGCAAGGATAGAAAGACTGCCGGGAAACAGGCACAGAATAATCATATATGAAATTCCATATCAGGTTAACAAGGTTGAGTTTATAAAGAGAATAGCAGAGCTTGTAAGAAAAGGTCAGGAAAAGGGTATATCAGACCTGAGAGATGAGTCAGACAGGGACGGAATCAGGATTATTGTTGAGCTGAAAAGGGAGGCAGACCCGGAGAAAGTGCTGAAGAAACTTTACAGAAGAACACAGCTTCAGAAATCTATTCCTGTAAATTTCACTGTTCTGGTAGGAAAGCAGCCAAAAACATTAGACCTGAAAGGTATTCTATGGGAGTTTATAAAGCACAGAATAGAAGTCATAACAAGAAGAACTATATATGAGCTTGAAAAGCAGAAAACAGACTTCACATAGTAGAAGGATTACTGAAGGCTTTAGAGAATGCTGACAGGGTTATAGAGATAGTGAGAGGTTCTAAGGATGTTTCATCTGCGAAAGAACAGTTAACGGCAGAATTTGGTCTGTCTGATACCCAGTCTCAGGCAATATTAGACATGAGACTTTCCCGTTTTACAGCTTTAGAAGGAGATAAGCTGTATCAGGAAGCTAGATGAGCTGAGGGCGAAAATAGAGGAATATCAGAGAATTCTTTCCTCTGAAGAAGAGAAAAATCAGAGTATTCATAGAGGAGATAGACTATCTGTTAGACAGGTTTGGAGATGAGAGGAAAACAGTAGTTATTGAAGAAAAAGGAAAACAGCTTACTTTTGAAGAAAATTTCATATTAGCAGTTTTAAGCTCAGGAAGGATAATTAACAGAAAGTTTGAAAGATGAAAAGAGCAGACATACCAGAAAGTCCTTTCAGAGGTTATATCGTCTCTTAAACCTGGAGAAAAACTGATTTCGATTCAGGATATTAAAAGCTCTGTTCCAATAGCGTTTATCACAGACAGGGGGAAAGCATACTGGAGTTTAGTTGCAGACCTTCCTAAAGGGGAGGGCAGAATAAACATTGAGGAAGGAGAAATTGTTGGAACAGCATTTAAAGGTGAAGGAGAAGAAGATAGGATGTTTATTCTCACAAAAGATGGGATAATAAAGAGAATGTCCTACGAAGACATATTCTACAAAAGCCAGAACCACTCTATAATTCCCCTTCATGAAGGAGACAGGGTGGTTACTGCTTTTGCCGACGACCACCCATCTGTGATAGCTGTCTATACTAAAAAAGGTGACATCCTCATGTTTGACCGTTCTCAGGTAAGGGTTACAGGAGATAAGGCAAAAGGTGTTGAGGCTATAGACTTAGACGAAGGGGATGAGGTAAGAGGTGGTTTTCTTATCAGCAGTGAGGAGTTTGTCCTGACAATAACAGAAAAGGGATACACAAAATTAGTCAGAAAGGAGGAGTTTTATACAAAGGAAGGAAAACTGAAAAAAAGAGGGCAGAAAGGTCTTATGGCTGTTAAGCTGGGCAGAGATGATGCCCTATCTGTTGCCACTGCTACCTATTTGGGAGAAGAACTACTACTGTCAACAGAAAAGGGCAGACTTCTCAAGCTTAAAGTTGAGGAAGGAAAGATACCAGTGGCAAAAAGAACCGCAATGGGTGAACAGCTCATAAAAATAGAGGGAGATAGAGTTGTAAGGATTGTGAAACCAAAAATAAAAAGTCAGGATGAGGAGTGATATATCTTCTTCTTTTATTTGGAATAGTTGTTGGTCTGTACGCCATATTTAACAACATAGGAGGAGTTTTTTCTGCCTTCTCCATAAGTGACCCTACACTGAAAACAGCAAAACTCCTCCAGAGTCTCCTTCCTGTTATTGCTGGTGCTGTTATAGTATGGGTTTCAGCTCTTAACCTTTATGATATGATTAAGAAGAAATCTGAATAACTTCCCCTTTCCACAGAAGACCTAACTGGAAGATTATTTCCTTATCTGGGAACAGCTTAGAAACTGCCTTTATGTAATACTCTTTCTGTTTTTCATACTGTTTTACTATATTTCTTTTTTCTTCCTCTGTTTCGTATCTATTTGTTTTAAAGTCCATTATGTATATCTTACCTTTTTCTGATAAACAAGGTCTATCCTTCCTTCAATAAATCTGTCCCCCTCTTTATGGTGAAAAGGGAGCTCCCTGAATAATATCTGTCCATCCTTCAGCTCCATATCTATCTGGGAGCTGGGATATCTTTCTAACAGTCTTATCACCTGAGACAGGACAGGTTTTCTGAACTTTTCTGGAACAGTGGAGGAGAGGCTGTCTACCATCTCTTCTGCTTCTTTCAGAGAAAAACTGTTTAGATTTATCTTCTCCAGTATTCTGTGGATAAGAACTCCCACATGAATGGAAATCTCGTTACCATTCCCTGAATATGTTTTACTCTTATCTTCTTCCATCAGTTTTGATACAGACACGAACCTTTCTAACTTTTTTTGGGACAGTAATCTCTTTCCTGTTTCTTCTAAATCTTCGGCGTCTCTTATCTTTTTTAAAATTCTGTCTGGATGTTCCTTCTGGAGGGAATAAACCTCTTCTTTCAGTGTGTCTACTTCTTCAACAGGTATCTTTACAGAAGACAGAAAGTTTTTAAAAGAATTCCTGCTGGTCTCTTTTCCCTGAGCTGATAAAGAACAGTTTTTCTTCTGCCCTTGTTACAGCCACATAAAAGAGTCTTTCATTTTCCTCTCTTATCTGTTGTTTTTAACTCGTCTTCGTATATTTTGATTTCTTTGCTTACTGCGCTTCCCATGTTTACGGCAGGTCTGCTGTAGACGATATGTATATCCCTCAGTTTTATTCTGTCTGGCTCTTTGCTGATAAGGGGTATGATTATTACCCTATTTTGCAGACCTTTAGAGCGGTGCATCGTCAAAAGCTGGACGCTGTTTTCTTCTGTGGTCTCTGCTTCCCTTTCGTATCCAGATTCTATATAGGAGAGGAAATGATAAACAGAAAATCCTTCTCTGCCCAGTTTGTATGCTGTATTTCTAAACTTTTCTAAATTTTTTACTGCCATTTTTCCCTTTTCTGTGAGGGAGAATGTAAGGAGGATATCTGTTTCTTCATATATCCTGTCTATAATTTCCCCTAAAGACAGGCTGTGTTTTTTATGGATAATCTCTTTTATCAGATTTATCACAGGATGGTTGAAGGTGAATAGGTTGTCTTTTCTGTCAAATATTTCCCTGTCTTCTATCCCCATTAAAGGGGATTTCAAAACATTCAACAGGGCAAACTTATCATCAGGATTGTGGATAATTTTAAGGATGTTTACCACTGTCTGAACTTCTTTTGTTTCAAATAGATTACTGTCAGAACTCCCAGAAACAGGAATACCCCTTTTTAGAAGATGCTCTCTGAAGAATTGGAGGTCGCTGTTTCTGTAAAACAGAGTGGTTATCTCTTTAAACTTATATCCTCCACTGACAAGTTTTATTATTAACTGGACTGTCAGGTCTGCCTCCTTTTCTACAGACACCTTTTGTGTATTTATGTGAAACAGTTTTATCTCTTCTGCAGGAAAATGTTTGCTATTTGTGACAGGCTTTTTGAATTTTTCTTCTATGTGTGATAGAAAGTGCTGACTGTTTACAAGACTGTTGAAAAACTCTACTAACTGTTTTCCACTTCTGTAGTTAGTCTCCAGAATCCTGTCTTCAAAGCCTACCTCATTTAAAAATCTGAAATACACATTCAGGTCTGCATCCCTCCATGTGTAAATGCACTGTTTAGGGTCTCCAAATATGTAAAGATTGTTGCTGCATATTTTTTTCAGTATTTCTGTCTGGATAGCGTCTGTATCCTGAAACTCGTCAACAAAGATGTATCTGAATCTGTTTTTCAGATAGGTAAGCACACTCTCGTTTTCTATCAGAATAGCAGTCTTTTCTAAAATGTCGTTAAAGTCTATCAGCTTTTCTTTTTTTGAAGGTTTCAACAAAGTCCCAGAACTGGTAAAACTTCCTGAGTATTACCTGTCCGTTGTAATCCCTTGCCGTCAGGTTTAACTTTTTTCCTGTCGTTATAATATTTTCCTCAATTTCTAAGAATCTGTCTTCCTTTAAAATCGGTTTTACAACTGTGCGGAAGTATTCCTTTTCCTCAGGGGAAGCATTCCTTAACTGCCTTTTCACAAGTCTGTCTTTAATTTTCAGAGTTGAAGGGTTTTTTATCTGGTGTTTTAACTGGTGGACGTTGAGATGGAGAATGTTGGGATGTGTTAAAAGTTGGGGATACTCATTCCACAGGGCAGTTATCCACAGCTCCATCTTTCTTTTCAGACCTTCAATCTCCCTGACAGTGTAATCTAAATCTTCCTTTTCTATCTGTCTCTTTGACAGTTTCAGTCTCTGGTTATACAGTGAGGAAAATATCCTCAGCAGTTTCTGGGAGTTTCCCTCAAACAGACTTACAATCTCCTCCCACTCCTGTGGGCTTTTCTCAAAATCTTTCTCTATAAATCTTTCAAACATCTCAATTAGAAAAGGCTGAGTGTCGTCAATAATTCTGTAGGAACTGTCAATTCCGCAGATGTGGGGGAACTTTTTCAAAATCCTGAGGGAAAACGCTGTGGAATGTTCCTATATAACTGCCACTCAGGAAGACTATCTGTCTGTGGAGCTTTACTTTTTCCTTTCTGTCTGTGCTGCTGGCTGACAGTCTTTTTGTAATCTCTTCAGATATCCTGTTTTTTATCTCTGATGCCGCTTTTTCTGTAAAGGTTAAAATCAACATATCTTTTAAAGATATATCTTCCCCTGTGACTTTCTGCAGGACTTCAGACACAAGGGAGTATGTTTTTCCTGTTCCTGCAGATGCTATGTAGTTTATGTTAGGCATCTATCAGCTCACCTCTTTGGGGCAGAAGTATTCAAAGGGGCAGTATTTACACCCTTCGTTTTCAACTGGATAGAACAGGCCTTCCTCAAGCTCCATAAGAAGCCTGTTTAAATGCTCTTCACTTTCTAATATCTCCTCTCCTGCAGTGTGTGGACAAACTCTCCATTTCTGCTGTTTACAGCCAGTATACCTACACTTTTTACAGGATATTCCTTCAACAGGTTTTTGTATGCGATTAACTGTATGTATCTGTTCTTTATCTCTTTTTTCAGATTTATATCTCTCTCTGTGGTTTTGTAGTCGTCATATGTGGTAATAACCATTTCTGTCTGTCTCCACCCTGTCTACTCTACCTGAAAAATATCTGTTTGTGAACCTCTTTTCTAAGAATTCTTTTAATCTTTCTGCCTTCCCTTTTCAGTCTGTTTATGTCTGACAGGATAAACTGTTCAGGTTTGATATTATTCTGCTAATTCTCTGTTTTCAAATGGTCTGTAGTGGGGGAAAAGCTGTGGAAGATATTCTTCTAACCTTTTCTGTAGTTTTTAACATCTCAGGAAGTGTTTTATCTATGGGTTTTCTTCCATACTTTTATAAAATCAAAAAGCATACTGTGAACCTCTTCTCCAATCTTCTCTGGAGGCAGTCTTCTCATATCAGTACTTTTTCTGATTCAAAACCTGCCATATGTTCAAGGAAAAATCTATAGGGGCAGGTGGCATAAACAGAAAATTTTGTAGGTGAAACAGGGAAAGAGACAGTCAGGTTTAGTCTGAACTCTTCTTTTTTCAGTTTTTGTGAATTTTTTATCCTGTTCCAGATTTCTTTTAGTGAAGGTATCTGGTTTTTTATGATGGGAGCATAGGCAATTTTCAGCCATTTTGATACTGTCCTGTATCCGTCTAATGTCTGTATATGGTTTCCTGTTATCCTTTTTACCTCTTCAATCAGAAAAGATGGGGATTTTACTCCTCTGTAAACACTTTCCTCTACAGAGGAAAGATACAGCTTTTTTCCCCTGTCTAACAGGGAGCAGAAGTTTGATATCTGCTGCATTAAAAGATGAAATGGATAATCAATCCCTTCTACAGTGTACAATTTCTTCTGATATTTTGGGAAAAGAGTCGCTGTTTAGATTAAGGAAGAACAGATGGGAAAAGTTATTCCCTTCTGCTGATATGGGAGATAGTATCTGCACCGTTTCATAATCTGGCCTGTTCTCCCTGTTTTCCTCAAGGAAAAATGTTTCCACTGCAGTTAAAAACTCGCTGTAGGTTACAGTTTTAAGCAGGTCTTTAAACAAGCTTTTCTCCCTTATCTCTGTTATTATCCTGTCTAAAAAATCTCTGGCCTCTGTATCTTTGATAAATCTGTTTTTTATCTCTTCTGTTACTTTTATAAACTGTTCTATACTTCCCTTCTGGGGAAACTGATTTACTATTTTCAGCAGTTCCCTACAGCTGGAGAATCTCTAACTGTCTGTATGTATCTAAATCTCCATTCTCAGGTAATGATATAATCTGCTTTTCCAGAAGATTTATCTCTTTTATGTTGAGCAGCTCTTCTGACAGAATGCTGAGAACAGACTCTTTAGAAAAATCATTTTTTTTCAGCTCAAATACAGAAAACAGCTTACTGTAGAGGGGAGTATCTATAAATCTGCTGTTTTCTGTCAGATGGTAAGGTATGTTAAACGACTGGAATATGTTCTCTATGTAAGGAATATACTTCTCTATTTCTGGGATGATTATGCCTATTTTAGAGAGGGGAATACCTGATACAGTAAGTCTGAGTATCTTTTTTGCAACAAAAAGCAGCTCTGATATCTCGTTCTGTGTTTTTATTATACATATGTTTTCATTTTTTTCTGGGATGAAGCTGTAGTCAAATCGGTAGATATATCTGCTGAGACGTTATGTTTTTTATCATTATCCTTTTCCACCTCTGGAAAGCCTGACAGCTCTTCGTAAAACTGTCTGCCCATCTTTAAAGTGGTCGTAGCTCTGGTAATAACCTGCATCAAAATGGAAAGGGAGAAATATATAACTGTTTTTTGACAGTTTTACAACTTTTCTGAATAGTCTCTGATGGAGAGCAGGAACAGACTTTATGCCAAATATAAACAGATGGTCTGTCTGGAAGTCTGTATCAGATTCTACTGCTTTTATGTGGGTATCTTCTCTGTCAAAATACTGGTCTGACTTGAAATCTTCATATTTTTTGATAATATCCCTGAAAAATGGCTGGTTTATTCTTTCAGCTGATATTCCATACTCCTTTAGCTGCTGGACAATCAGTCCAAATTCCTCAGCCAGTCCCTCTAAATTACGCTCAATCAGGAATCTTTTAAAAATCATCTCTCTTTCAAAATCCTGGAGGGGCTCAATCCCTGTTATTCTCTTTGATATGTCTATCAGTGTAAAAAATTCAGCGTTGAACAGACTGCCTGTTTTTTCAACGATAAACTCTTTAAGATATCTTTTCATCTGGTTTGTGTGAACAATAAAAGTTTTCCTTTCCTCTCCTTTAGTACCTTCCAGTATGTTTATCGAATTTTTCCTTTAAATAAGAGTAACTTCCACAGAAAAACATCTATATCACCCTTATTTCACCCTGAATACTGTCAATCATCCCCTCAACTGTTGGGAAATTGATAAGCTCGGGAACAGAAAAAAGGTCGTTTATGTATGCAAAAAGTTTTGCCGTTGCCTTTACATCTTCAAGACAGTATCTGCTTATTTTCTCAAGGTCTCCATTTTTGAAGTAATTTTTTACATCTTTTCCATCTCCTTCCTGTTTGACAGGTATACTGGACAGATAGCACAGATTTTTCAGGGACATTTTTCTACCAAAAAAATCAACAGGAATGTCTATATGATAAGAACTGTATCTGTATGTGTAGTTGGGATAATCATTCTCATACCTGTCAAAGCTGTCCAAAAATATGCTGATAAACTTTCTGTCTTCTATATTGTTTATATGTTTCAGTAAACGGGCTTTAATAACAGGTATGTCAAAATCTTTACCGTTTATGGAGATAAGAACAGGAAATGACCTGATGGCTTTTTTATTTTCTTTTGTGTTTACAAATGTGTGAGCCTTTTTGAAACTTTCCCAGAATGTATTGAGAAGAGCAGTTTCATCTTCTGAAGAAACAGAGAAAAACTGAGTAATTTCTTTGTCTTTAATAGTCATGAGGCTGACTGCAACAATCCTGTGGAATGGCTCTTTCAGGAATTCTTCATTATGAAACTTCTCAATTTCCTTTTCATCTCTAACAGTAAAGAGCATCTCTTCATCAGGAACAGTTTCAATATCAAAAACGAGAAAGTTTCTGAATCTTGACAGATGTCTTTCCCTTTTTTCTTCTATATCTTTCCATCTCCACATACCTGGCCCTCCTGACCATCTTAATATTAACATACAATAAAAATGAGGTGTAAACTGGCTGTAAAACAGTTAAAATTATCTGTAAGGGAAGATGAGAAAAGTTATATCTGCTCTGCTTCACTGGTTTTTGTTTTGTCTCTCTTCTTATGGGGAGGGAGAGTATCATTACTCTTATGAAAAGAGGCTTGAGGGGAGAGTCTGAACTCTCAAAGAGGACAAGACAGGAAAGCCTCGGGCATATAATAGTTTTTACAAGAAAGAGATCTTGATTTGATGCAGGCCCATACACTGTCTGACATTCTCAGGCTTGTTCCCCTTTTCAACTTTTTGCCAAACCAGTATGGTGTAGAATCACTCCTTAATCCAGGAAATCCGGTAAATGTTTCTTTCGTATTCAGAATTTATATAGACGACCACGAGGTCAGCTCAATTCATACTTACAGTCCTTTCTTACGTATGACAGGTATCCTCTTGATAACATAAACCATGTAGAGATTTATTATTCTGCAGGGGCAATATCTGTATCAAACGAGCCCTCCCAGATGATAATAAAGATGTACACAAAAATTCCTTCGAGGGAAAATTCCACAAAATTAAGAGCAACAGCAGGAACAAAGAAATCTTACTCTTTTAATTTCTTTTCTGCATACAAAATTGACGGCAACTCTTCATTCCTGCTGAGTTTCAGTAAGTCATACTTCAGGTTTCCTCAGCCAGAGATAAATGGTCAGACACTCAACAGAAATCAGTTCAGGAAAAATATATTTTTGAAGTACAGCTATTTTGATACAGATGTTGAGCTCTCTGCTGTAGATGTTAAAAGGGGAGGGTTTATGGGACTTTCCTTTGATGCATCTCCAGATTATTCTAACATACAGTCCCTTGATACATATGTATCAGTAAGACAGAAGTTTGATAAAAATACAAAATTTGTTTTTTCTTACGACCACCAGAAGAGAAAGTACAGGGAGATGAACAGACAGTCTGATGGAGGTATCTTTGTACCGGGAATATACAGCTTTTTTAATCCACCTACTTACTATTACGAAGATCTTAACTTCCACAAATTTGCCGTTTCTTTAGACAGAAAATTCAAAAAAGGAAAGAACTCCCTCCTTGCAGGAACATTTCTCAGGTATTACTTCCAGAACACATCAAAAAATGAATATGCAGACTCTTCAGGAGTTCACGACCTGAAGAAAACTCTGTTTAGAGTAAAAAACTTTTATATAGGCTCTTTTTACATTGAAGACAGCTACTACATTGATGATAAAAACCTTTTTATAGCAGGTTTGAAGTACGATAGATACAAGTTCTACGGACAGAAAAGCAGGGGAAAGATAAATGGAAGAGCTGGATTTATCTCTTTTCTGAACCACAGTCTTATGTTAAAAGGTTTTATATCCCGCTACTACATACTTCCATCTATGATTCTTATTGAATCTTCAAAAGAAAAGCTTAATCCAATCAAGTCAACAGTTTTCAACAGAGGCAAAGTACAGGGCAGGAAAAAATGAGTTCAGATTATTTTATTCATACTACAGGGTAGAGGACCTGATAGTTCTTGATAAAAAATCTGGATTTTTTCTGGACACAGATAAAAGCGAAAACTTCCACGGGTACGGTCTTTTCTTTAAAAGATACATTGATGAATTTACAACATTTGAGCTGAACTACTGGATAACAGATGTTGGTAAGGATAAGTATTCACCGGAGAGGGGAGGATATCTGAGAATAGGCAGGGAGTTTAAAAAAGCCCGGCTTTATGCAGATGTTGTCTATAGAGGTTCTTACAGACCATACGGGCTCAGCGTTTCGTCTTCTTATAATCTCCGTCTATCAGCAGGATATCAGTTAACAGGAGGCTGGCATCTTAAAGCTACTGGTGAGAATCTGCTGAACTCTTCAGAGAAAAGGGCATATATCAGTTATAAAGGGGATATAGGCTATTTCAGTACCAGTTACAGAAGAATACTGATAACATTAGAGAAGGTGTTTTGAGGAAGATTGTAGTTTTTTTAGCTGTTTTTGTATATGTCCTTAAAGGTTTTCCTCAGGAGATAGATAAATCTGTCCTTTATGAGATAAAGATTCTGGAAAAGCTCGTTATTGATGTTACAAAGAAAAGGTATCCTTCCGTGTATTTTTACGGGGTAAAGAGAGAAAGAATATTTCTTATAAACAGATATTCCACATTAAGACAGGCATACTCGATAGATGATGCAGACTTTGTATTTCTGAAAAACAGAAAAAATCCATTTAAGGCAGAAAAGCCAACCCTTGCCCTTGACTTTCGCTCTCTGAAAAACTGCAGTCTCTGTATAGGCGTCTTTTCCTGGAAAAATGGAAGGCCAATACTGATACTTTTTCAAGAAAATCTGAATAAGTTTCGAATAGTTTTACCAGAGGAATACAGATACTTTATTGAAAGCAAGATGATAAATGTCGGAAAAAGATGAATTTGAAGAATAGGAAGAAAAATTTTGTCTATCTAATCTCTGTTTTACTCTTCTCATTCATTGTATATCCTATGCATGTATTCGCTTATACCAATAATTGAAGATAAACTGGAAAGGAAGATTATTGACATATCAACAGGAGATGTCATAAATGCCAGTTACGAAGAAGTATATACAGAAACTTCCCTGAAAGCGACTTTCTCCTTGCAGTTCTTTATGACGGGAATTACGAGAAGAAGCTGAAGAAAATCCTTTCAGTTTTTCTGTCAGAAAGACTAAAGTATATTTTTATTATATACAGGGATTCTGAAGGAAAGTACAAGTATCTTCTTGATGTTAGCTCCACAGATGATGTATCAAACCTCATATTTATGCCTTTAAAAGAGGAGAAGGATATCCTTGAGGAGGTTTACAGAGAAAAAAAGAAGAGATTTGAGATTCACAGGGAGATTGACACTATAGGTATCACATATTATATCCCGCTTGTTCAGTCTGGTTCTGTTAAGTCTGTTCTTATTGCTGATTTCTCTTTTGGTGTACTGCAGGAAATAAAATCTCTCATCCTTATTGTACAGAGAGCAATACTTGTGTCAAGTGGAGTTATACTGTTCTTTCTTGTGGTTGCAGTTTATAACTTCTACAGGAATGTTATACTGAAACAGAGAGCATATATAGATTCCCTTACAGGAATATATAACAGAAACTATCTGGAAGACATAAGGGATGTTATAGACCTCAGCAGATATGTGGTTCTGATGCTTGATATTGATTTCTTTAAAAACATTAACGATACATATGGTCATCAGGTTGGAGATGAGATTTTAAGAGGTATTGCAAATCTGCTGAAAAAAAATCTCAGAGATGAAGACATAATAATAAGGTACGGTGGAGAGGAGTTCCTTATCCTGATAAAGAAAAGTAGAGAGGATAAAGAAGGTAAATGGAGCCTTCAGGTGGCCCAGAAACTTCTTCAGGAGATAAGAGATTTTAAGTACAGAGGAATAAATCTGACAGCCTCTATAGGCCTTAATTTAGATACAGATAGGGCAAGGAGCCTTATGGATGCCATAAAGAAGGCTGACATAACTCTGTACAAAGCAAAGAGACATGGAAGAGACAGGATTGAAATTTATAAGGAAACAAAGGGATATGAGAGGGACATATCCCTTGCAGAGCTTAAGGACATTATAGAAAGTGGAGATGTTGTATGTTTTTATCAACCAGTTATAAATCTGAAAAACGATACTGTTGTTTATTATGAATCACTTGCCCGTATAAAGTACAGAGAAAAGTATCTTTCTCCTGCACAGTATATAGATATGATAAAAGGAACCTTTCTTTACTTTAAGTTCACAAAGATTGTTATTGAGTATAATCTGAACATACTGAAAGAATATCCCCGTATGATGATTAGCATAAATATGTCCCCTTCAGATTTTCTCAATCAGACGATAATTGATATTTTAACGTCTGTTGATAAAGATACAGTGAAGAGGATAAAACTTGAAGTTTTGGAAACAGAAGATGTACATAACTACAACGTACTGAAAGAAAACATTAACAAACTGAAAAATTTTGGATATGACATAGTCCTTGATGATTTTGGTGCAGGATACGTTGATTTCTATTATCTGACAGAAATAGATGCGAGATGTATAAAAATAGACGGTTCGGTGATAAAAAAGATTCCTTACAATCAACAGTACTATAAACTTGCTAAACATCTTGTTCAGTTCTGTAAAGATATTAATAAGATACCTATTGCAGAGTTTGTTGAGAATGGAGAAATTTGCAGGGTTCTTATTGAGCTTGGGATAGAGTATGGGCAGGGCTATTACTTCTCAAAACCTCTACCTGCAGATGAAATAAAAGCAGTTTCCAGTTGAATAAGTTCCGTAATAAAATATATTTTCTGAAAGTATTTTAAAGGGTTATGCATGAAAGTATTTATGGTTGATAATTACGACTCTTTTACGTATAACATAGTCCAGTACCTTTACGAGCTTGGAGCTGATGTTGTTGTTAAAAGAAATGATGAGATTTCTCCAGAGGATATAGAGGGTTATGACGTAGATGCTATAGTAATATCCCCAGGTCCCTGTACTCCAAATGAAGCAGGTATATCTGTTCGGGTAATAAAGAGATACATGGGAAAGCATCCTATTCTGGGAGTCTGTCTCGGTCATCAATCTATTGGAGCTGCATTTGGAGCAAAGATAGTGAAAGCAAAATGTCTTATGCATGGTAAAACTTCACTGATTTACCACAGTGGAAAGGGACTGTTTGAAGGAATTCCCTCTCCTTTTAAGGCTGTAAGATACCACTCTCTTGTAATAGACAGAAGTACACTTCCTGAGGAGATAGAAATCACAGCGTGGACCGAAGAAGACAACGAGATTATGGCTATACAGCACAAGCATCTTCCCCTGTGGGGGGTTCAGTTTCACCCTGAATCGGTACTGACAGAATACGGAAAAAAACTCCTTGATAACTTTTTAAAGTTGTCGTCAGATTTTAATCAGAAATTAAAGGGCAGGTTGAACACTATACCAAACTCCTGATTACCTGTTTCAAAGAATTTGTACTGGAAAGATGTTCTTTCCTTCAGTTTTATGCCGACACCGTACCATCCGCCGATTTTTTCTTCCTCAACCTGTCCCAGCGGTTTTGAAAGGGCAACGAATATTCTTCTTGTGATATCTCTCTTTCCGTATATAGATGCAGATATACCTGTTGATGGGGAGTACTGGGGAAGTATGTTTACCTCAAATCCTGTATTGAACAGACCTGTTTTTCCTCAAGGAAACCCAAGGAAGTAATGTGTAAAGCAGGTTTTCCAACTGTTGTCTATATACACGAAGCATGTTTTCAAGAGCTGAAATGGTGTGTCCTTAAGGAGCAGTGTGCGGACGCATCTCATTTCCGATTTTGGCTGGACTATGGAGAAGAAGTTGATTTATCTTGGGGTTATAAGCAGAGCCTGAAATATCAATAAATATGAATGTGTCTGCAACAGAAGTAGAAACCCTTGCAGATATATAAGGTTCGTTGTTTACAATCTTAATATTTGCCAAAATCAATACTGTACCTGTTTTTCATAAAGTATATCTCTCCGTAAATAATACTGATATTCCCGTTAACAGAAGGGTTTTTACCTGTCCCTTTAATCTTCAGGTCAAACTCTGCACAAGCCTTGCCCCATTTTCCATATATGTAGAGTGGTATAAAACTTTCAGCTGATACATCCAGTGATGGAAATCTAAAATGTTCTGGATTTTTGACTGAAACAGTTTCTCTTTTTTCTTTCATTAGGCTGTTTAAATTTTTCTCAAGCCTTAACTTTCCAGATATTAGAATTTTTCCTCTCAGTTTTCCTTTTAAACTGTTATTTTTTTCATAAAGTTTCAGTTTAAGATCTGAGTTTATATTTCCCTGAAATATATTCCTGAATTTTACAGGGAGAAACTGGGTATAACTGGAAAAATTTCCAAAAATCTTTTCTGTACTGCCTTACTTCCCTTTATTTTTGGCTGTACTCTCTCCGAAGACTGAACCAGCTGTTCTTCCATTAATATCCAGTTTCAGGACACCTTCAGAAATTTCAAGAAGAACCTTCTGAAGATTTACTATTCCCACAGTGTATGTGGTTTTTACTTCAAAGTTTTCAGAAAATAGGGATAGATAAAGTTTCTTTTTTAAATCTTTCAACCTGCCGTTAAATGAAAGTCTGTATTTTAAACCACCAGATGTGTTTATATACCTGGTAACAATGGAAAGCAGATTTCTATCAATCCTTCCCTCAGAATATATGGAAACTGTGCTGTTTTTTATGTCATATGAGAATTTTTTTATCTCTCCTGTTATTACCCCACTGAAACGAACAGGTTTGCCTTCAACGATTCCGTTCCTCATTTTTATATTTAAAGGAGAAGACTCAAAAGTACAAATAGTTTTTTGATACTGTAAAACTTGAGACAAACAGTTTTCCTTCTGCTTTCTCAAAGTATCCAGTTGGAATATTTATACGGCCTGATATTCTGTAAAAATTTATCTCTGTTTTTTCAGGGGAGTATTATACTGAGAAGGTCTGTTTTTACCTCTGCACTGATTTCACTATCATTAATAGAAACTGTGTAATATACATCCGTTTTAACAGCGGTTTCTTTACCTCTGTATCCCCTTTCTTTTAAAAATCCCTTTATACTTTCTATCTCCCCACTAAATCTGCTGTCTATACGGTTTGAATAAACACCTTTTCTGATAAAAAATTTTAGATTACCATCAATCTTTTTTACTTTCAAAGCTCAAACAGAGAATGGATGCTCAGTTTCATCTTATCAAAGTCTTCCAGCCCCTTACCTGTGATAACAGTTTTCACTTTTCCTCCTGACAGTAACACATTTCCTGAAATCTCCTTAAGTCTATAACCATAAAAAACAAAATCTTTTCTGTAAAAGGAAGCCTCCATAAACATCTTTTTCTGAAAAATTGCCTTTCGTACTGACAGACACTTCCTGTTTTAGCTTATCTAAAATTACTACTCCCTTATCTATCTCTGTTTTTATATTCCAGAATTTGTCCTTTACTCTGATTTTTACTGGTTCCTGTGGCAGTTTTTGGAGTTATATGGCGGAAAACAGCAGGCATTTTTTCCTTAAAAACTCTTTTGCACTTTGAAATATCACTGTCTTTGAAGTCAAGACTTAGATATAGAGAGAATGGTTCCAGCTTCAGCGTCAGTAATCCGTCAGTATTTCCTTTTTTAAATGACAGCCTGATATTTTTTGTTGTATTTTCAAACAAAAACTGGAACTGTGTATTTTTTAAAGGCAGGTTTTTGTAATGGAAGTAGTGTGCTGTTCCCTGAAGGCTGACAGATAAGTCTGGAATACTCCCGTATATTTTTCCTGTTCCATCTATTATCCCGCCAAACCCATACCTTTTTCCATAAATGAAACCTTCTGTATTTATGTTATCAAAGGTAACGTCTGCATCAACACTTCCCTTTAACAGTTTTCCAGTGATAAAGCAAAAAGAGTCTTCATTTTTTAGACTGAGTGAAAATCTCCCGGATTTATTTTCAATACTGAAATCAGAGATGATTTTTCCCTTTCTGAAATAAATTCCGTATATATTAAGCTCCCTGCCATCTAATTCTAAAGATAAATCCCCTTTTTCAAAATTAAAAACGGCTTTTCCCCATACTGTTCCGTCAATATCAACAGGTCTGTACAGACTGAAGGCTTTTTTTAGATTCATTCCTTTACTGGATACTGTCAGAATTCTGTCTGCATACAAAAACTGTAAAGCTAAATCCCCCAGGGAAGCTCTGCCTTTTGCTTTAAATGTTCTGTTTTTATAAGCGACAGTAATGTCTGAATTTAAAGTTGCTGCTGAAAGTCTGTCGTACAATATAGATGAGATAGATAAACTACCTCCAGTTCTGAAAAATCTTTTTTTAAAAGAAAAATCTATATTTCCAGTATATAACAGATTATTTCCCCTGATTTTGTTGAGCTGAAAACTGTCTGCCTTTATGTGCACCTTTCCATCAAATCTGTTTTTTCCACTAAATTTTATACGGCTCTCTGTGTACTTTGCGAAGAAACTGTTTATCCTTAAACTGTCCGAAACAATACGACTGTTGCCGTTTAAAATATCTTTATATCTATTAACACTGAACAGGATGTGGAAATTCTCCAGGAGTATACTCCCTGTGTTCAGTTTCTCGCCTTCAAAACTTCCCTTAAAGGAAAAATTCCCCTCGTAATCAAAACTTCCCCATCCAGTAAGAATGTTTTCATTGATAATAGCTCTTGATTTTTTTACAGATATACTGTTCAACTGAATATCTCCAGAGAAATCTGTAACTTTCCCTGAAAAATCACCAAAGGCAAAATAGAAAGGCCTTTTAATATAAAAACTGTTATAACTGCTGAGGAATGAAAAATCCTTCAAAGAAAACTTCCCTGAAGGTAAGTCTGCATATATGTCAAGTCTATTGATATCTGACTTTACAAAGTATATGAGAAAAAATGCATAGTTCAATGGGTTTTTTTCTTTTCTTTTTTTCTTTTTTTCAGATTTTATGTAGATTTTCCCCCTATTTATATTCACAAATAAAAAAGGCTCACTTTTTTTTAAAAATTTCAAAATATCTGCCCTCAGTTTTATATCACTTAGTTTTACTGAAAATTCTTCTGACTGAATATTTAGATATCCACACTGAATCTGTAAATCAGATACTTTACAGTTGTCTTTGAGATTTATCCCAAAATTGTTTGCAATAACAGACCTGTTTTCCCACAAGAATACCAGTGTTAGCAGGATAAGAGAAATGAGCAGTACTGCTATGGAAAAAACCAAAAATGTGTTGATTAGAAATTTTTTCATACTTTGTTAACTTTAATATTATTTAGTAGTAAAATTATAACAGCTTTTACAAATGGAGGGTTTGGAGATGGCCACCTTGGACGTTATTCGGCTTTTAGAAAAGGCAAAGCTGGCCTTCAGCAGTGAAAATTACGAGATGGCGCAGGTTTATCTTGATGAAGCTCTTATGCAGAGTCCTGATGTTCCTGAGGTGTATTTCTGGAGGGGGAAAGTTGCCACAACAGACCTTAATGACGAGGTTATAGAAACTGCCATTGGTGATTTTACACAGGCTATTGAGCTTAAGCCCCAATACTGGGAAGCTTACTTTGAAAGGGGAAAAGTATACCTTTACTTTGACAGACTTGAAGAGGCTGAAGAAGACTTTAAAAAGGTTATCCAGATTAATCCTTCCTTTAAAGATGTTTATTCATACCTTGCCCAGATTGAGATACAGAGGGGAAATGACAAAAAGGCGATGGAATATCTGAACAAGGTAACCACTGGAGGAGATTATAAGTATTACTACAATCTTGGAAAGATATTCCTGAATGCAAAAAGCTACCAGGCAGCTATAGATAATCTTTCAAAAGCTCTTGAAGATAACAGATATCTTGTTGACGGCTATTATCTGAGGGCAAAGGCTTACGAAGCTTTAGGTGAATACAAAAAGGCTATTAAAGACCTTAAATCAGCTGCAACACTGATGCCTGAAGAGAAGAAGTTTTTCACAGATATGGCAAAGGTTTACTTTAAAAAGGCTATGAAAGCAGCAGACGAGGGAAAAATAAGAAAGTCAGCAGACCTTTTTATTGAAGGATTGAAGATAAACTATAACCTGAAGATAGAGCCTGAATACGAGAAAGTGTTGGAAGAAGCTGCGAAGGATGCAATTAGCAAAAGGGAGTATCAGGAAGCTATATTTTATTTAGAGTTTGCAGAGAGGGTTGTAGATAACAGATGTGTAGATGAAAACATTCCTTTTGAGGAATGTTATAAAAGAAAGCAGGAGATAAACAACCTGATGAAGGAAGCAGAAAGGGGACTACCCCTTAAAGAGAGAATACTGAAAAAACTGAATGATATATACGCAAAGTAGGAGAGGAGATGTTAGACATAAAACTGATAAGAAAAAGTCCCGAATCTGTAAAAGAAAGGCTGTCTAAAAGGGACCCAGTTTACAGCAAAATGATTGATGAGATTTTAGATGTTGATGAAGAAAGAAGGGGTCTTATAAGAGAGCTTGAAGACCTTAAAGCAGAAAAATAGACTGTCAAAACAGATAGGACAGCTGTTTAGAGAAGGAAAAAGGGAAGAAGCAGAAAAGATAAAAGAGCAGGTTCACGGGAAAAACAAGAAAATAGAAATGTTAGAAAAAGAGCTGAGGGATATTGAAAAAAGATTTGAGACTCTTTTTACTTTCTATTCCAAACATTCCCCATGAGACTGTTCCTGTTGGGGAAGATGAAGAAGACAATGTGGAAGTGAGAAGATGGGGAAAGCCAGGACAGTTTGATTTTGAACCACTGCCCCACTGGGAAATTGGGGAAAGGATGGGAATATTAGATTTTGAAAGAGGAGCAAAACTGTCAGGCTCCCGTTTTACTGTGATGTATAAGGAAGCTGCTAAACTTGAAAGGGCACTTATTAACTTTATGTTAGATATTCATACTAAAGAGCACAGATACACAGAAGTGTGGACGCCGGTTTTAGTAAAGCCTGAGATATTGGTTGGAACAGGTCAGCTGCCAAAGTTTGAAGAAGACCTTTACAGAGTGTGTGATGAAGATTTGTACCTCCTTCCAACAGCTGAAGTATCTCTAACCAATCTCCATGCAGGAGAGATTTTATCAGAAGAAGAGCTTCCTATATACTATACGGCCTATACTCCGTGCTTTAGAAGAGAGGCAGGTTCCCACGGGAAAGATGTTAGAGGAATACTGAGACAGCACCAGTTTGACAAAGTAGAATTAGTAAAGATAGTTAAACCTGAAAACTCTTACGATGAACTTGAGAAGTTGGTGAAAGAAGCAGAGAAAATTCTCCAACTGCTTGAAATTCCATACCGGGTTGTTGAGCTGTGCACAGGGGACCTGGGGTTCTCTGCTGCGAAAACTTATGACATAGAGGTATGGATACCTTCCCAGAATAGATACAGAGAGATATCCTCATGTTCCAATACTGAGGATTTTCAAGCAAGGAGAGCAAAAATAAGGTACAGGGACAGGGAAGGAAAAATCCATTTTGTTCACACCCTTAACGGCTCAGGTCTTGCTGTAGGAAGGACACTCCTTGCAATAATGGAGAACTACCAGAGAAAAGACGGAGGATTTGATATTCCAGATGTCTTGAAAGATTACATGTGAGGTGGGAGAGTGATAAAGATAGATTACACAAATGTAATGGCAGAAGTTATCGGAGAGAGGGATGGTATATTGAGAGAAGAACTTCTCTCATTCAGACATTTTGTTGTTGAGACCCATTCCCTGATACAGAAGGAAAAAAACAGAAAGTTTTATTTTTGCAGATTACCCTATCAGGACACTTCAGAGATAAAAGAGTATGCAGGTTATATAAGGGGTAGGTTTGACAGTTTTGTTGTTATCGGGATTGGGGGTTCTTCCCTTGGAGCAAGGATGCTTTTTGAAAGTCTTACAGATATAAACCACAACATAAAAGAGAAGCCTAAAATATTTTTTTTGGAAAATGTAGACCCAGAGAAATTCAAATCTGTCCTGGAGCAGGTAGATATAAAAGCACATGCTTCAATGTTGTCACAAAATCTGGCTCCACGGTTGAGACTATTGCCAACTTTTCTGTCGTTTTATCTATGTTGAAGAAGGAATTAGGAGAGAAATACAGGGAAAATCTTGTTTTTACAACAGACCCGAAAAGGTTTTTTAAGAAAATTAGGAGAGCAGGAAAAAGATAAAAATGTTTGATGTGCCGGTACCTGTAGGAGGTAGATTTTCTGTTTTGTCAGCTGTTGGTCTACTTCCAGCTGCAGTGGCAGGAATTGATATAGATGAGCTTCTGTCTGGAGCAAAAAAGATGGATTTGATATGTTCAATAGAAGAACACGTTGAGCATAATCCTGCTTATCTGATAGCCCTCTCCCACTACATAACAAACATGAGAAGAGGAAAGACCATATCTGTGATGATGCCTTACAGTGAAAAACTGTCTTCTTTTGTTGACTGGTATCGGCAGCTGTGGGCAGAGAGTTTAGGAAAAGACGGTCTTGGTCAGACCCCTGTAAAGGCTGTAGGAACAGTTGACCAGCACTCCCAGATACAGCTTTACAGAGAAGGGATAAGAGACAAAATAATAACCTTTATACAGGTGGAAAAGGCAGAGATAGATTATAAAATCCCTGAGAAACTTCCTGAAGAAATATCCTATCTGTCTGGTCACTCGCTTCACGAGATACTGAACAAAGAGCTCCTTGGTACAAAAGCTGCCCTTATAAAAAGTAAAGTTCCTAACATAACCATATCTTTAGATAGAATATCCCCATATAACATAGGAATGCTTGTATATCTTTATGAACTTGCTACAGGTTTTTCTGGCTATCTATACAAAATAAACCCATTTGACCAGCCGGCTGTTGAGGAGGGTAAGAACTTCACATATGCTCTTATGGGAAGAGAAGGATATCAGGAAAAGTTAGAAGAGTTTAAAGAGCTTTACAAAGAAAAGTACAAAATAGAAATTCAGTAAAAAAGGGGCAAAGGCCCCCTTTTCAGCTTAATGGATATTCTTCCAGATTTTCTTTTTCCACGCGTATGTAAGACCAACCATAACAAGCATGTAAAGGAGGACAATCATACCAATCTTCTGTCTCTGCTCTTTATATGGGTCAGAAATCTCATCTAAATACTTCATAAGTTCTTCTGTTGCTTCCTGATTTAGCCCAACTCTTGGCATGGAAGTTCCAGGCAGAAGTGCCTGTGGTTTATTGATGAAGGAAACCAGATAGTGTTCACCTTTTGCTTTCATAGTTATGGAAAGGTCAGGAGGAACTTTACCTAAATACTTTTTCAGGTTTTCTGGAGGTGTTTCTGCATATATTTTTTGATACTTTGCACTGTGACATCTTCCACATGCTTCTTTAAAAAGCTCTGCTCCATGAACCTTTTTTGCTGTTGATTCTAAATATGCAATTATGTCAGCTATCTGTTCATCGTTAAGCCCCATTGGAGGCATTGAAATCTTTTTAAATTCGGAAGCTTTTGCCGGATCTTTTATAAAATGGAACAGGAATTTTTTGTCTGTAAAAGAAGCGACATTAGACAGGTCTGGAGGAACTACGCCAAAAGACATTGCTGCTGTTTTAGCATCCATCGGAGGATTTATACCATCTGCCTTGAGTCCGTGACATGATGTACAGAACATCTGAAACGCCTCTTTACCTTTAGCAGGGTCTCCATCTAAAGGTGGGGTTGAACCAAGGTCAGAGAACTGGTAATCAGGCAGATTATGTTTAGGATGGTACTTCTTCTATGTGCTTGTGCATTATGCTGTGAGCCAGTGGTTCAATTCCCCAGTATGTAACTCCTACTATAACTATTAAAACTGCTAATATTTTTAACTCTTTCATTATCTTCCACCTCCAGTTGCCACCTTCTTTTTCTCTATTTTAGAGATTATAGGCAGTGCAGCAAAGAAGCCAAAGTAAATTAAAGATGTTACAAATCCCATCCAAGCAAACAGTCCTGTAGGTGGCAGTTTTCCAAGTATTGTTAATGCTATAAAATCAGCAACGAATATCCACCATACAACTTTAAACATAGGTCTGTGTTTACCACTTATATAAGGGTATGGAGATGTGTCAAGCCACGGTAAAAATAGTGGAAGAAACATTGAAAGAAATAAAACCTATAAGTCCTAATGTTTCACTGAAG